>CAZTVP010000662.1:0-1507 GCA_964616995.1 uncultured Comamonadaceae bacterium | reverse complement strand
TAAGACCAAACCTAAGAGTTTATTCTCTGCTTTTACGTTTATCATTTTGAGTTTTATCTTCATTTTATATTCTACATTCTTAACTAGAAGTGGAATTCTGGGAGATAGCTCCGTACACAGTTTTGTAGAAAGTGGAATACTTCCTCAGCTACTTATCTATCTTCTTTTCTTTATAGGATTAGGTGTGGTTATGCTGCACAGAAATAACCAAGAGCGTAAAATCTACACTTGGGCATCGGTAGTCATTTTCGTACTGGGAATCGTCATGTATTTGGCAGATTCTGAGACTACCCGATTTGAATATGCTCCAGCTGCTTTTGTGGTATTGTTTTTACTGCTTTCTGCAGTTTACACCTTCAAGGCCTACCTTTCGTATTACAGGACTGACGAAGAAGAACCTCTTGTGAGTAGAGAGTTTTGGATGTTCATAGGTGGATTGGTTTTATTTATTTCTGCTTTGCAAATTACCATTTGGACTTCTGTACCCGTCTTTAACAATGTAGCTGGCCCGTTCCAAGCATTATTCGTGAAGCTGGCCAATCTCACAGGATGGGGCTGGGCTGAAAGCTTAGCAGAAGGAAAACTCAGCATAGGTTCTGATGTGGTGAATATCTATAACCGCTGGCAAATCCCATTTGCAGTGCTCATCACACTTTTCATAGGTTTCACTCAGTTCCTGAAATACGGAAAGAATGACGCGAGTAAGTGGCTGAAATCTCTAGCCGTTTCATTGATTCTTTCTATGGTATTCACACTGCTCATCATCTTCGCATGGGGATTTGAAGATAGAACCTATCCTTCTAATTATGTGCTGCTGTACACTTCCATCTTCGCAGTAGTGGCCAATGCGGAATACTTAATTAAGGTATTAAAAGGTAACATTAGAAAAGGAGGAAGCGCTATAGCTCACGTAGGTTTTGGTTTACTGATTTTCGGGGCGCTGATTAGTCAGAGTCAACAGGATGTGATTTCTACTACCAGCACTACAGACATTTCTGCCCTTGGAGGAGGAATTAGTAATCAAGAAGACCAACTCATGTACATGGGCGATACGCTAGCCATGGGAAATTACATGGCAACTTTCGCTAGTTATGATTCTGACGGAAGAAATGCGTATTACCACGTAGATTACTTTGCGCAGCTGCCTAATTCATTTAAAAAAGATGATGTAGCCTACAGACTGGTAGAAAATATGCCTGTGTTTTTTATAGCCAAGGAAGACCATGAAACTTCTCCTACATTTATAGAAGACATGGAAACGCACTGGTATCCGCTCCCCGCTCCTACTGAGGAACAGCTAGATAGAGCTCAGCTTTGGAGAGGATTCGACCCTGGAGAAAAACTATTTACGCTGTCTCCTAGAATCCAGATTAATGAAACTTTCGGGAATGCACCAGAGCCAGACACCAAGCATTACGCTGATAAGGACTTGTTCACATTCTTGAAATTTGCGCAGCTAGAAAAACTGAAAAAAGACAGCTTAGGATTCTTACCTCCCAAAGAAACC
>CAZTVP010000661.1:0-1510 GCA_964616995.1 uncultured Comamonadaceae bacterium | reverse complement strand
CAAGGGAACAGTACAGGAACCAATACTACTTACGAGATTAGCCTAAACGGAAGTGTGATTTATCCTAGTTCAGGAGCAGCACCTTCTAATTTTGATTTAGACCTATCTACTCAGGGAGGAACACTTGGCTATAATGAACTGGTTTACACGATCACAGACAGCAACGGCTGTATATTCACTAAGGAATATCAGGTGTACTGGGAAGAAGATTCTTTTCCCACAGCTAACTTGGATAACGTAACACCTGATGAAGTAGCTGAGGGTACTTCTCAGTAT
This sequence comes from uncultured Comamonadaceae bacterium, assembly GCA_964616995.1. Classification (GTDB taxonomy): domain Bacteria; phylum Bacteroidota; class Bacteroidia; order Flavobacteriales_D; family Sanyastnellaceae; genus ASP10-05a. Next base: position 1,234 of record CAZTVP010000661.1, on the reverse strand, counting down.
TGCATAGGTGACCCGTTAGAGTTTGAAATCAGTGCCAGTTCACTCTCGGGTGTGAGCTATATCTTTGCTATCGGGTGTAATGCACTGGACTTTAACTCACTAGATCCTGTGTTTATAGAAACACTGGATATTCCGCCTAATTCTACCGAGACCATAGTATGGAATGCTCCAGAATCATCTTGTCAGTGTGCTAATAATCAATTCAAGGCTTACCTATTTGTAAATAATCCATGTAATGTTCAGCCTGCAGAAATTGCCACGGTAAACTTTAATGTGAGGCTAGACACTGATCCGCAGTTTGAGGTGCCAGATTTACTCTGTCAAAATAATACGTACACATTCGACTGGTCGGGAGATGATTTTTTGGGCGGAGGTTTATGTGATGCTGATATAGCTTGGGGAGTAACTGAACCCGATGGAACGGTACTTACAGGATTAAGTGATGACTCAGATTTCACTTGGACTTTTGATCAGGTGGGTGAGTACGAGGTTTGTCTAGAAATAGAAAGCGACTGTGACGAGAATGGATCTGAAATCTGTCAAACCATTTGTGTTCAAGATCCTTTATCCACAGCCAATACTACGGCTACGTTTCCTACTTCATCCACACTATGCGTAAATGAAACCTATGAGCCTGAAGTCACCATTCCAACCTTGTTCTGTCAGCAGCCAAATGTAAACTGGTTCGTAACCCCAAATACAGGAGTTACCATAGACGATAATAATTCTCTAACTCCCGTAATTACCTTTACTCAAAAAGGAGATTACACGGTAAATGTAAATATCACTTCTCCATGTGGAAGTGCTAGTTATAATTCTGGAGTATTGGCAGTAGGTGGAGCTCCTTCAGTAACTGCAGATGCCGGAGTACTCACGGCTTGTCCAGATGAGGTGCTTTGTTTTGATGAGTCGTTTTGTGTAGATAATTGTAACGCTCCATTTACCCAAGCCACGGTTACGGTTTATGAGGGAGAAGTGACTAATTGCACCGCGCCTATAGGAAATGCCATAGCTTGGCAAGCCGCAGGAAATCCACTAGTAAGTTTCCCTTCAGATATGCAAGGCTTAGGATGCACAGGAAGTAATGGTTTCTGTGATTTTTCATGGCTAGTTCCAGCAGACGCACAGCAAGACTACACTGTAATAGTAGAGGTAGAAAACCAGTGCGGAACGGATATAGCCTGTATTCCTATTAGTATTATTATTCCTGGTAGTTTGACTGTCCCTATAAATG
>CAZTVP010000660.1:0-1520 GCA_964616995.1 uncultured Comamonadaceae bacterium | reverse complement strand
GCCTGCGTTATAAGCTGCTTGAACTTTCTTCTTCCAAGTATCTGGCGTAGTGTGCAAGTGCGCCCCGAATTCTACGTTTTTAATTTCTCTTAACACTTCTGTAAATAGATGTGTGATGTTCTCTCTATTACTAACTCCTATAGTGTCACTTAATGCTATAAATTGTATCCCTAGTTCTTTATGTAATTTTTCTGACCATTCTATAGCTATATCAGGATGCCAAGTCTCACCATATGGATTTCCGAACGCCATAGAGATATAAATGAGCAGTTTCTTATCATGGGCTAAAGCTAATTTCTGAATTTCTTCTACTTGTGTAAGTGATTGATCTATAGTCTTATTCGTGTTCCTTTTCTGAAACTCTTCACTTATGCTGAATGGAAACCCTAAGTAGGTAATCTCAGAATGGGAACATGCATCTTCAGCTCCTCGTTTGTTAGCTATAATAGCCAGTAACTCCGTGTCAGAATTCTCTAATTCTAATTGACTGAGCACTTCTCTAGTATCTTGGAGTTGTGGAATGGCTTTAGGACTTACGAAACTCCCAAAATCTAAGGTGTTGAATCCTACTTTTAATAAGCTATTCAGGTATTTAACTTTTTCCCCTGTAGGGATGAAGTCTTTTATACCCTGCATGGCGTCTCTTGGACATTCCGTTAGGTGGATTTTTTGGCTCATGAACTATGTAAATTTTTGTAAGCAGATTCCTACACGCATAATCATCAATCTTCCCACAAATATAATTGGATAATGACTCTACGTTTGTGTTTAGAAAATTCTATTCAGATGAAAAAGATTTTGTTAATAGACCCTGTAGAGCCTAATTTAAATCTTACCAAGCGTTACCTAGAAAACTACGGCTATGAGTTAACTGCAGTAGAAAGTGCTGGTATGGCTCTAGATCTGCTGCTAGATCCCAAATTTGATTTAATCATTTCTGAAATAGATATTTTAGGACTAGATGGATTTGACCTGTGTATGATTCTAAAAAAGTACCAGATAGACATACCGATCTTATTCTTAACTAACAGAGATGATTTAGGAACTAGAACAGAATCTAAGTTTTCTGGAGCATCTGGTTTAATTAGTAAACAAACAGAATATTCTACTCTTCCGTTTCGCGTAAGAGAAATTCTACACGAAAAGTCGTTTATGGCTTCATAACCTTTATGAGTTAAATACCGTAAACATATCCTGAAGAATAAGTTCTTCTTAACCAAAATGAACTTAACTGATGGATATTATAACTTTTACTCAACTACCTAAAGACGAAAAAACCAATTATTTATGGGATTATGGTGTTTGCCTGGGCCAAAGGTTAATAGGCGAGCATGAGATAGTATGCCTTTTTGAACTCAACGAGTTTTATGTAGAGGCCATATATTCGAGAGAGAATAATTGTGTAGATGAAATCATACCAGTTATAGAGCTTCCTCACTGGGATGCTTATGTGGACTTAGTCATTTTAGAATTACTGAATCAGTAATCCATATTCTAGATTTTTAATATTCTCGGGCTGA
>CAZTVP010000659.1:0-1526 GCA_964616995.1 uncultured Comamonadaceae bacterium | reverse complement strand
AGAAAAAACACTCCTCATCTAATGATAAACTAGTTATGAGTAGCGTATTTAGTTCATCGAAACCAGTCTGAGATACTAATTCCTCAAGAAAGATTTCTTCTTCAGTATCAATAGTGAATTCCACACCATTGATTTCGAGCATCATTTCTTGTTCACCGAAATCAGAAAAGTCTATTAATATATCATCGTCTAATGACTCAAAATGAACCTGTGGCATACAGATATCTCCATCAGGAGAGATATAAATTCCTCCACTTATTTGAGATTGACAATCATCGAAAGAATCACCGGTAGTAACAGTATATTCATAAAAACCAGGGTCTAAGTCATAAATGCCATTTTCTGTAATTTCTATGTTATTCTGAAGATCAGTAATTATGAATTCTCCCTCTTCTAGGAAAATTTCTACTCCCTGATTTTCATCTTCATCTACTGGTTCTATGATATTATAGGAACCTTCGGTGATTAAATCCTCTAGTTCCGCTCCTGAAGTATATTCTTCATTTCCAGAGATCTGAATAAAGATGGCATCATGACATTCTTCACAATCTAGGTTAAAGAACCCAATATTGAATAGCGGGAAATCTCCCTCTGAAAATTCTGTGTCACTTTCTACTATGATATCATTTGGCCCCGCATTTAAATCAAAAGGTTGTCCATTTAATGAGCCTTGAGTAAAAAACTGGACCTCGTCATTTAATTCATCTGGTGGAAGTTCATTCGACTCACAGCTAATTATGAGTAAAAGAGATGCTATGTAAAATAAGTACTTCATCATCTTATGACTCTGTTTAGGCTGATTTCAAATCTCGATGTTAGATGTTCAGTATTATCATTAAAAATATCATTTTTACTAAAGTCTGTAAACCCTCTGAAATAAGAAAACTGTAAACTGTTTCTTGGGCTTAACCAGAAGTTTACCGAAGCGGAAGCAGCTAGGTTAAATGTTCTTAATGAAGTTCTATATCCTTGTGTTTTTTCTGAATTCAGTAGAGTGTTATTATTGGCTATTTCGCTATGCTGTTCTAACGTGTTTTCTGTTTGAAGTAAAACTGTCGTGTTTAAGCCTCCTTTTACTTGAACTCTAGGAATAACTCTCACTCCTAAACTTAAAGGAACTGACACGAAGTGAGCCTTGTCTGTATGCACCGTATGTATGGTGTTTTCTGCTGAGAAATTATAGGTGGTGCTAGTAGAACTTACCGCTAGATCAAAACCTGACAGATTGAAATATTCAATACCCGCATTCCAAGTAACATTAGAGACAAGTGTTTTTTCGTAGAATAATCCTACCGTAGGAGTAATATTATTCGTAAGCGTACCATAATCAGCCCATGGGTTTATACCTACTTTTAAAGCTAGGAATTCCTTATAGACAGTAAATCTTTCTTTTCCGGCTTTAAATGATTTTCGGACTAATTCTTTTTTTATTACACCGCTGCGCAAAAGTGATTTTTTAGTTCCGAAGAACCCTAATTTATTTTCATAAGCATCATCCTGAAATTGATTTAAGCTAACTTCATGAG
>CAZTVP010000658.1:0-1529 GCA_964616995.1 uncultured Comamonadaceae bacterium | reverse complement strand
AAAGAAGGAGGTGGAACCTTTCCAAGATTTCAAGAATTATAAACTGACTAAACTCGGTTTTTGGCCTGGGGGAGACAGAGATGGAAATCCTTACGTAACAGCTGAAGTTACCGCCCAAGTAGCCGAAGAACTGAGAATAACGCTAATGAAGTGCTACTATAAGGATATAAAGTCTCTTCAGCGTAAAATAACATTTAAGCATTTAGAGAAAGACTTTGCAGAGTTAAGATCTGTCTTTTATGATGCTATGTTCGAGCCAGACTATATCATCTCTTATGAATCAGTGCTGACTCAGCTAGAAGAAATAAGGGTGGTGCTGATAGAAGAGTATCATTCTCTTTTCCTCGAAGAATTTGACCTGCTGTTAGATAAATTCAGAATTTTTAAGAAACACTTTGCCACACTAGATATAAGACAGGATCATTCTGTACACTTAGAGCTATTTACTGAAGTATTTAAGAATTCCGGACTGATTAAAAATGAACTCAAAGAACTGGATGAAAAAACAACTACAGAATACTTGCTAGAGTATGATTTCCAGTTGAGAGATTTCAACTCTTCTAAAAGTCTTTTAAAGGACACTATTCTAAATGCTGCCCAGCTAGAAAATATTCAACATAGAAATGGAGCTGAAGGGTGTGAACGCTACATAATTAGTAATTCTGAAGATATTTACTCCGTCCTCTTTGTGTATTCATTACTGAAGAATAGTATGTCAGCAGTGAATTTTGACATTGTTCCACTTTTTGAAACTATGAAAGGTATGGAAGAAGCAGAGCAGATTATGAGAGCTCTATTTGAGCTTCCTGAATATAGAACTCACATAAAAAGCAGAGGAGATGTTCAAACCATTATGTTAGGTTACTCAGACGGCACTAAAGATGGTGGATTCTTACAAGCCAACTGGAATATTTTTAAGACTAAAGAACGCCTCTCTCAGGTGTGCATGGAGTATGGAGTAAAAGCACTATTTTTTGATGGGAGAGGAGGACCTCCAGCCAGAGGAGGAGGTAAGACACATAGATTTTACGCTGCGCAAAGCGATTTAATCTCTAACCACGAGATTCAATTAACTATTCAGGGGCAAACTATTTCTAGTACCTATGGCACCAATGAGCAGTTCAAGTATAACTGTAAAGAGCTGATCACTGCCTCATTGGCTAATGCTGTTCATGGAGAATCTAATCAGATTTCTGATGAAGACAGGCTAACTATAGAGAGTCTAGCTAATCTGAGCTTCGATTATTATGAAGCCTTAAAGGAACATCCAAAGTTCTTAGACTACTTGGAACAGAAAAGTACTCTAAAATATTATTCTAACGCCAATATAGGAAGCAGACCAGCTAAACGGAAAGGAGATAAAAAACTCACACTTTCAGACTTGAGAGCTATTTCATTCGTAGGTTCATGGAGTCAACTAAAGCAGAATGTTCCAGGATATTATGGATTTGGTTACGCATTAGAGGCTTATCTCAAGAAAGGTGGAAAGAAAGAAGAATTGATGAAGCTTTTTGAAAAAGTACCTATTT
>CAZTVP010000657.1:0-1538 GCA_964616995.1 uncultured Comamonadaceae bacterium | reverse complement strand
ACATTGATTATATCGGGATTGTTATCTGAAGTACAAATAGTGGTGTTATCTTCTGTGCTAAGTAAACCTCCTTCAGGTCGGAATCTTGTCACTGTAATAGGGTCTGATAGGTCATAACACCCTTCTAAATCTGCTGCGTTTGTTACCTCTAGGTTAGTTCCATCTGCATAGGCTAAATGCCAGATCAGACAAACACCTGCAGGAGTTCCTTCAAAATCAAACGAACTACCAGTCTGTGTATCCAGAATATTTAAATCTTCATCAGTTACTACATATAAAGCATTAGCACCTACTGCACCGTTTACTGTTACTGAAATAATATCTGATTCTCCATTTCCAGCGCATATAGTAGTAGGGCTCTCAGTAGTTAGAATCCCTGCATCTATAATTTCCGTTCTATTCACTTCTATGCTGTTAGAAAGAGCGTAACATCCTGAAAGCTCAGCAGCATTAGTGATGTTTAAATCCACTCCATCTTCATAAGATAGATGCCAGATAAGACAAACCCCTACACCTGCTTCGTCAAATGAGAATTCTGTTTCTGTTTGGGTAGCTAGAACATCTAAATTTTCATCTGTTACAACATAGAGGCTATTAGTCCCTACGGCTTCTTCAAGTGTGACACTTACTGTTTGTCCATTTCCTACACAAATAGATGTGGCATCGGTGGTAGAAATAGTTCCGCCACTAATTTCTGTTCTATTTACTTCTATACTGTTAGAAAGGGAGTAACATCCTGAAAGCTCAGCGGCATTAGTAATGTTTAGATCTACATCATCCTCATAAGAAAGGTGCCAAATCAGACAAGTTCCTGGGCCTGCACCTTCAAATGAAAACTCTGTTTCCGTTTGGGTGGCCAGTATATTCAAGTCTGCATCAGTTACTACGTAAAGGCTATTTGTGCCTTCTGCACCCTCTAATGTTACATTTACTGTCTGTCCACTTCCTGTGCAAACTGCTGTGTCATCTTCAGTAGAGATTTCTCCACCATTTACTCCAGTTCTATTTACTTCTATAGAATTAGAAAGAGAGAAACATCCTGATAAGTCTCCAGCATTAGTTATGTTCAAGTCTACGTCATCTTCATATGACAAATGCCAAATTAAACAAACACCTGAACCAGCTTCTTCGAAAGTGAAATCTGTGTTTAGTTGTGTTCCAAGGATATTAAGGTTTTCATCTGTAATAACATAAATAGAGTTGGTTCCCATGTTTCCTTCCAATGTAACATTAACAGTTTCAGTAGAACCTTCACCTACGCAAATAGAAGTCATGTCCTCAGTACTAATGTTACCTCCTATAGCTGCGCAATCTCCACTAGGATTCTCTTCCCCAAAAGAGGGCTCAATAGAAACCCAACTATCAAAATCATCAGAAGATCCATTCCAAGCTAAGGATTCTCCATCTGCTGGAGCTGGAGCAAAGGTATCTTCGCTCCAAATCAAAGCGGATATGGCTACGCTTGCTCTTGTGTGTCCAGAGGATCCCCACTCTACATAGTCTAGTATGCTCTGAGGTGAGCCCCAACTAGTATTTAG
>CAZTVP010000656.1:0-1539 GCA_964616995.1 uncultured Comamonadaceae bacterium | reverse complement strand
GCTTCATCTCTTCCTGTGGTGGGGAATTTCATTAAGCTCTTTAACCAATTCTCCAAATCTGGAGCTACTTTAATTTTACTTTTTAAGAGTAAGTTAGTCACTTCTACTACCCTTGCATGCTGATTGGCATTATAAGTAGTTTCATTATACGCTAACGCAAATTCATCTTCGATAAACTTTTTTCCTTCTTTTTTCTTATGGTAATTAAAGTGATTGGCCAGGTCTTCTAAGAATTCTACTCGGTTAGATGACACCTGCTTTACTTGGGCCAATGAGCTCAAAGTCAAAAGGAAACTGAAAAATATAAGTACCCGTTTTTTCATTCGCTTGGAGTGTTTACAAGTATTAAGCCATGGATTTAGTCTATTTATTGTCCACGGCTGAGCTTTTAACAGTGATGAAAAGCCTTACATAAATGTAGGCGGAAGAGCAGCATGGTAAAAGGTGGTGATTAGACAAGTTTGCACAAACCAAGGTGCAGAACCTAAAAACAGGTGTAACCTTTCTAAAAAAATGAAAGTATTAAAGAACGAAAACTAACTATAAATGAAAAATCTAATCATCTCCCTTGAAAAACTTCCACAAGAAGTAAAGAAGCATATTGATGATATGTACCCACACGGATTCTATCATGAGACATTCGAATTCGAAATGCCTGGGAAAAACGAGATATACGAAGCTTTAAGAACTACTTATAATGGTATTAACTACATGATTAAAGTAGGAGCTAGAAAGAAGAAAATAGACATGGGATTAGACGGTTTTTAAAACCATTTCTTCCTTTCTGAGTAATAACCCTGCAAGTTCTTTTACTCTTCTTTAGGCCACACCCAAGAATCTTCTTTAAACATATGGGGATATTCTTTTTTCATTAAATCCACTATAAGTTTAGTGGGCATTTCAGAAAAAGTGCCATAATCTTCTATGTACTCCATAAACTGGTTGTCAGACTCACTGAAACTCTGAAATACGGAGTCGTCTCTACCGTTCCATTCAAGAGGAGAAACATTTAGTCTCTCACATAGCTCTCTATTAAATGCTGGAGTGCATTTACTCCATTTTCCATCTAAAAAAGCCTCTGCATAGCCATGAGGAACCAAAGTATTAGACTTAAGTATAGCTTCTAACTTACTAGTTCCAATGTGATTTTTAACTTTAGACAGACCTAGCCTGGCGGGTACTCCCAAAGCTCTGCAGCACGTAATAAAAAGTACCGCTTTATCTACGCAGTGCCCTCTTTTCTCGGAAATGATATTCTCTACGTTATAGTTTCCAAATTCCAGATTGATGTTAAAAGGGTCGTATCTAATACCATCTCTAGTTTTTAGATAAAGCTTTAAGGCTTTTTCAAGGTCTGAATCATCTGAATATTTAAACTCAGAAACGTAGTCTTGGATGACCACTGAGTCAGTTAAGAAAATATCATCTGACCTTAAAAATTCATCCATTAGGTTTAGGACTTCTGCTGTATTTCTTGCTCGCTCGCTTGTGAAGTGGCTGAAATAGCTGTTTTCTCCACCTTCATTTTAGTATTACCAA
>CAZTVP010000655.1:0-1539 GCA_964616995.1 uncultured Comamonadaceae bacterium | reverse complement strand
TTCATCATCAGTATCTAACTGATTAAAAGGAACACCAAACTTTGCCAAACTTAACTCATCTCTCAACTCTCTAACAGCTGCTTCTAACTCGTTATTTACAATAACATAAGTTTCGTAGTTCGTACTGTTATCATTCTGAACTGAAATAAGGGCTGAAGTAGGAAGCGGAGCATAGTTATTAAAGAATTCAAACGCATAGGTCTTAGCTAGTGCGTTATCTCTTTTCTTTTCAGTTTCTTTGATATCATCTTCTATTTTCTTCAGCTTAGCTATCTCAGAAACGGCTTCTTTTTCTGTATTCAATTGCTTGAGTAAAACTTCAAACTGCTTCACCAATTGGAAAATACTATCTCTTTTTAGCGGCTTTCTGATTGGGAATCCCTCAAGCTCTGGTCCTAATGGTTGAAGTACGTTATCTCCATTAGCCATTAAGAATTCCTTAGCTCCAGCCTTTAGCTCAGAAACTTTCATGTAGTCATTCTCTACTAGCAGGTCGTTATTAAAGTTAACCAAGACTTCATAAACATTTCTTTGCTTTACAGGAGGTGCTTCAAAATCTGGGGGTAATGGCGGAGGAAGAAGCCTCTTCATACCACTGTCAGTATTCATAGTAGTCACCACCAGGAAGAATACTAAGAGTAGAAAGGCTATGTCTGCCATAGACCCTGCGTTTATTTCAGCTAATTCTCTTCTTGCCATCTTAAAATTCTATTTTATGATTTTAGATACCTCTGCCACTATGGCGGCTAAAACAGCTAAAGCTACTAGAATGTAAACCGCATACATTCCGCCTTCTGATACTTGAAGCCAGAAATCAGTCAATCCGTTATAATTTAATTCTGGATCTTCAAACTTCCCACCTCTGTATGTTCTGTAGTCAGCGATCTTAGTTTGAGCCAGAGCTCCAAACGACACGGCTAAAACTCCTATGAAAGCGATGAGACCAATGAGTCCTCCTTTGTTTCTTTTGAGATTAGATAAAAACTGAAACACCCCGAATAGAACAGCTACAGCTACACATATTCCTAGTGCTACCCAACACATCCACATGCTGCCATCCAAGAAAGGCATTATTTCTGAAGTGTTCTCAGTCTTTTCATCCCATTTGAACATGATCATAGCAGCTAATACCACCCCTACGATAGCAAAGAAGAACTTGATAACATTAGCTCCTATATTTATTCCTTTAGCAGCTCCCATTAGGCTTTGTTTTGAAGTTTGTGCTTATAGATCATATCTACCATCTCTATAGAACTGTCTTCCATGTCAAGAACGATTCCATCAATCTTAGAAAGAATGTAGTTGTAGAAGATTTGAAGAATAATGGCTACAATAAGTCCAGATACCGTTGTAATTAAGGCTACCTTAATACCATCTGCCACAATTGCCGGTGCAATGTTATTCTCTCTAGCGATAGCGTCAAAGGCTCCGATCATACCGATTACCGTTCCCATGAACCCAAGCATAGGTGCTAGTGCTATGAAAAGTGAAATCCAAGAAAGTCCTTTTTCTAATAATCCCATTTGTACACCTCCATAA
>CAZTVP010000654.1:0-1548 GCA_964616995.1 uncultured Comamonadaceae bacterium | reverse complement strand
AGATGTATGAAATGCACATTTGGCTGCTGTGCCTCATAGTAGAAATGCAGGACCATGCCATAGATAAAATAGAAGCAGGAAGAAATAAAAAGCTTCCTACTCAAGAAGACCTTCATCCGAATACCAAGTTTGTTACTAACGCTCTTATTAGACAATTAGTAAATAGCAAAAACTTAAGTCAAAAGGCAGAAGACTTGACTGTGAACTGGGCTGGTGAAAGAGATTTATCTAAAAAGATTTTTCGTGACCTAATAGGTAAGGATGACTACAAAGAATACATGGAGTCTGGCACCAGAGGATACGACCATGATAAAGAATATCTTCTTAGATTCTTTAAGCGCCACATGGTAAACGTGGAATTACTTCATGATTTCTTTGAAGAGAAAAGTGTGCTTTGGTCAGATGATTTAGACCTGGCAGCGGGTATGACGGTGAAATTCATTAAGACCATGAAAGAGTCTGATTCAGACATCACTTTAATGCCATTATGGAGAGACCCTGAGGATGAAAAGAACTTCTTGAATAATCTATTTAAAAAGACACTTTCACTTGGAGAGGATAGTCAAAAGATGATAGCCGAAGCAGCAAAAAATTGGGATTTTGACAGGATAGCACTCATGGACCAAATTCTTATGAAAATGGCTATAGCTGAGGCTACTACGTTCAGTGATATCCCTCTAAAAGTGACCTTAAACGAGTATATAGAACTGTCTAAATATTACTCTACACCTAAGTCCGCTGGGTTTATAAATGGTATCTTAGACCAATTATTCGAAAAACTTCAGGAAGATGGTAAGATTAAAAAGAAAGGAAAAGGGCTTCTTACGTAAGATTTTTTTCTGCGGTGCAATAGGGCTTCTGCTCATAACCTCATGCTCAGAAAATACTGAGGGAAAAATCACTTCAGACGACATCTATTTTGATGATGGATACGATAGAGGCACAGACAAGTACATGCCCAAAATCAAGTTTGAAGAAGAAGACTTTAACTTCGGGATAATCATAGAAGGAGAAAAAATCAATCATACTTTTCATTTCGAAAATGTAGGGCAGAGAGATCTTATCATTTCAGATGTACAGGCTTCTTGCGGATGCACTACTTCTAAGGATTACACTAAAAAACCTATCAAACCAGGAGAGAAGGGGAAGATAGAAGTAGAGTTTGACAGTACAGATAAGTCAGGTAACATTAAAAAATCTATATCGGTGCTCACGAATGGGAAGCCCAGTAAGAAAACGCTTTTCATCTTAGGAGATATCATAGCATTAGATAAAACAGACACAGAAACAAACGAATAAAAATTTTAAATGTATTTATTACAAGCAACAGGAGGTGGAGCAACGGGAAGTCTTTTTTTAATGGGAGGGCTATTTGTTATCATGTACTTCTTCATGATAAGACCTCAAATGAAAAAAGCCAAAGAATCTAGAACCTTCAGAGAGTCTCTAGCTAAAGGCCAAGAGGTAGTAACCATAGGCGGAATCCATGGTAAAATAATGGAAATAAAGGATACTACTGTTACTCTTTCAGTAGGGAATACTAAGATG
>CAZTVP010000653.1:0-1550 GCA_964616995.1 uncultured Comamonadaceae bacterium | reverse complement strand
AAAGACAGAATATTTAATCAAATAGATGCCATAGGCATGTACCACACGGTAGATAAAGCATCTAATAGAAATCTTACAGCCAGCTATATAGAGTTCAATGGTAAAAAAGAAATTCTGCTCAGAGTAGATGCTAACCCTGAGGCTGAAAAGCATAAATCTCAAGGAGTTCTTCTAGATGAAAACGTAGCAGGTTACTGTAAAATTGACACAGACCTCAGGTTAATTGAGTGTAATAATTCGTTGGCGGTGCAATTGGGATATCGTTATAAAGAGGAACTCATTAATACATCTATAGAACAGATTTTATCAGAAAACGAGGATTTGGATTATCTGCTGAAAACCATTGCGAAGCAGAAAAAAATCAAGAACATAGAACTCAAGCTTAAAACTAAAAAAGGAAAAGACAAGATATGCCTAGCCAATGTATTGCTAGAAAAAGACGAGGCTGGAAATAACTCAGGGATTAGTTTTTCTATCATAGATATTAGTGAGCGTGTAGAGTTTGAAAATAGAATTAAGCAGAGTGAAGAACGTTTCAGATTACTTTCTAATGTGGCCATAGAGGGAATCGTTTTTCTAGAAAATAGAAATATCATAGACTGTAATGAACAGTTTGTAGAATTACTCGGTTACACTAAGAATAAGGATGTAATAGGCAAAAACATTACTGAGTTTATAGATGACCGAGAGCTCAAGAAGATAAATGCTCCTAAACATAGTTTTAATCATAAAAATTATGAGGTAGTAGCACGTAAAAAAGATGGAACTATTATGCTATTAGAAGCCAGTGCAGGTAAGATTAATCAGCACGGTAAGGATGTAGATGTTCTTCTGTTTTATGAAATTACGCAGCGTAAAAAAACTGAAATAGCGTTAGAACAAAGCACTGAACGATATAAAAGTTTGGTAGAGAATTCACCGAATGGAATTTTCATATTGGTGAATAATCGAATCAAATTCGTGAATCAGGCTGGAGTAAATCTATTAGGATTCCGAGAAGAAGATGACCTTTATAATAAAGAGTTTAAATCCTTCGTGCATGCAGATTTTAGAGATGCCGTAGAAGATGACTTGATAGAAACTAGAGAAGGAGGTGAATTAGATTACCAAGAAGTTCAAGTTTGCACCGCGGCTCAGAAAACCTTAAACACAGGAATTCAGGCTTCACTAACTGTTTTTAATAATCAGCCCGCAGTACAGGTAACCATAGTAGACTTATCTGCACAGATAGAGCTAAGAGAGGAGAGAATAAGAACTAAACTGGTAGAGGAATCTAATGCAGTGCTTACAGAAGAAATAGAACAGCACAAGCAGACTCAAGATAAATTAAAAGCTGCGCAAAAATTCACTCGAAACATCATAGAATCTTCCATAGACATGATAATAGCTGTGGATAAGGAGAATAAAATTACCGAGTTCAATAAAGCTGCAGTAAATCAGTTTGGATATGAGTTAGAAGAAATTATAGGCAAGGATGTAAGCATACTTTTCGGTACTAAAAAAGAGCACAAAAGAGTCTATGACAGCGTCAATAACAAAGGTCTTTTCAC
>CAZTVP010000652.1:0-1552 GCA_964616995.1 uncultured Comamonadaceae bacterium | reverse complement strand
CATGGTCTACATATAATCCTGTTTTTATGACTACCAATGCGGCATTAGCAGTAGCCATAGCTATGTCAGACCAACTAGGAGGACAAACTATAACTGGAAGACCAGGACAAACTGTTACTCCAGCTATGGCGGTTCCTAAGTTAGCTCCTGCAGTAATTGACTCTGCAGCAAAAGTGGCCAACTGAAACAGGTGTTCCGGTGAAGTTTCAAACTCTTCGACAGTTTGACCTTCTATTCTTCCTACGACTCCACCGCTACCGTTAAAAAATGAAATGAAGTTATTCCCACTTCCAGGTTCTCCAGGATTCACTTTAATAGCTATCCCTTGTTCACTACCCTCAACTCGCAGAGGATAAGCACCATAGCTTGATTGAGAACCTTCCTCAAAACTTGAAATTGTCACTTGACCTTCCAAGGTGGAAGTGCCTCCTACCGTCAAAGTATTATCTAAGGTAGCTGTTCCATCCACCTGAAGGGTTCCTGACAGATAGCTCGGAGACTGGTTAAGTACGCTTACAGCTTGGTTCATTACACTGGTTCCGTTTACCGTTAATGTTTGGTCTAGAGTGGTTTGACCTGCTACGAATAAATCATCTCCAAGTTCGGTTTCAGATTCTACAGTCAAAGTAGAACCTAAAGAAGTAGCATCACCTACATCTAAGGTACTGTTGAGTGTGCTGGCTCCATCCACGTCTAAGGTTTGTGTAGCAATGATGTTTCTATGGTATGCATAAGGAACAAATAACAGATTTTGATGACTTAGCTCATCGAATTCTGAGCCGTTATAAGCCAGCTCTACTGTTAACCATTTAGGGGTTCCATTCCAGTTGATTTCATTGAACTCTCCCTGGCTATCTGCTTCAGTGAACCCAGCACCTATGATGACATTCACCATCCCGAAAGCGTCTGTAGTTGTTATCTGAGTTTCCTTGAACTCGATATTTTGGTTGGCATCAGTAATGGTAAACCTGAGCTGAACTTCAGTTTCTGAAAGGTAGTTTCCAGAAATATCAGCTCCAGGAATTTCTTGTGGGTTTTTGTCTATGATTACCGCTTGGTAAGAAAGCCCATCAGACTGAAGAAAAGCTGTTTTACAGACTATACTTATTAATAGGAATATGAGTATTTTTTTCATGTTATTGAGGTTTTTAATGACTATCTATTTGTTCTGGCTGGCTGGCAGTATTTACATTTCTTAAAGCTCCATAGCAAGCCAAGTGAAAAAGTGCTTGTTCGCATTTTTAATGTTTCTCCATCAGATTTCTTAAATGGAGAACCATTTCCGTACATGTAGTTAAGTGTTAGTCCCACCTTATCATCGAGGCAGTAATTAGCCGCTATGCCTCCTCTTAAAAAGAGGAACGGACTGTCGAACTGCTCTACATCTTTTAGACTAAAAATTTGATTGTTTATGGTCTGTTGTCCATTGAGCATAAACTGAGGACTCACATCAAACACTCCGGCTATTCTGAATTTTTTATCCTGTAGGAACTCATAGGACGGTGAAAAGCTCAGTCCTATGTATTTCGTATTCCATTTGTAGTAATTGTCT
>CAZTVP010000651.1:0-1552 GCA_964616995.1 uncultured Comamonadaceae bacterium | reverse complement strand
TTTCTCTATCCAGAGATAAAGCTAATTCGCCTAGGTATAAGTAGAACTCAAAGTTATTAGGATGAAGTTCAGTTCCCAGCTCATAAACCGCTGCGGCATGTCCATAATAAGCAGTATTCGTAGCATACCTAGAGGCTATTCCATTTAATTCTGGAATACTAGCTGGAAAAGTCTTTCCTCTGAACTCCGTAGCTCTTTTAATCTTCTCTAGTTCTTGATAAACGGTGCCAGGTAAAGATTCTAACTGATAGTTCAAATCCACTTTAGCTATTTCGTCATATCTCACACTGAATTCTTCGAATAGCTTGGTCAGAAAAACGGGGTTAGCTATAATGGGAACACCATTATGAGCTGAGTGGTCTAATTCGAGGTATTCTATTTCTTCAAAAAAGGAAGGGTAGAGCGCTTCTACATCATCTAAAGCTGCTCTATGGTATTTATCCTTAGAGGCATGAGCGCCACCTACAGAAATAAATATTTTATCCGTATCTACATCATAAAGCCTGAGCTGACTAACGGTTTGTTCTATTTTATCCAAGGGTGTGTGAGCTAACACCGCACCATAAAATTCTGGCGCATGCAGAAGTGAATACAAGCTAAAGGAAGCACTCATGCTATGACCTATGAGCACATTGAATCCATTGGATGTGTATAGTTTTTCTAGTTCTTCCTGAAGCTCTTTGGTAATGAACTGATGCAGGGCTATAGGGCGTTCAGCATTTCTAGGAATGGCGCATTCAGTCATTCTATCTTTCAGTGGAATAGTAACTATGAAACCTGGTGGGATTTCCTTGGTGTAAATGAGATATTCTATTGTGGTTTCTGCAGGTATGCTGAACCATTCATGCTGTCCATCTAGCACATAATAAGTGGGATAGGAGTAATCATCAGAACCATACTTAAAGAATTCAGGGTAAGTGACTTTTACTTCCCTATTTTCTTGAAATTCCTCAGAAAAAATAGTGAGCGTTTTTACCTCTTGGCCTACAATAGAACCTACTGTTAGAAGAAGTAATATGAAGTGAGTAAATATTCTTTTCATGAAGAGAACTTATAATTACAGTGCGCCTATTTTCAAAAACTATGCAAAATATATCCAAGCACCGCTCCACCAATAATAGTATATATGGCGTTAGGCTTTTTAGCCATGAAGGTATAGGCTATGCTCAGAGTGGCTATAGTAATAGACTGCCAGTTGACTAATGATTCCATGCCCATGTTAATCAAAACTGCAAGCATGACTGCCACAGCAGAAACGTTTACTGCGTCTAGAAACCAGCCTAGCCATTTTATCTTTCTCATTTTTAGCATGTAATCATGAAATATCCATACGAATATAAAGGATGGTAGAAAAATTCCTAACGTAGCTGCCAGTGCACCTGAAAAACCTCCGAGTTGATAACCTATAAAGGTGGTGGTACTTAAGACAGGCCCAGGAGTGAACTGTCCTGCTCCTATGGCATCCATAAGTTCAGTGTAGCTGAGTAGTCCTCTTCCAACCAACTCAGGCTCTAGGTAGGCAAAAAGTACGTAACCACTTCCATAAAGAATA
>CAZTVP010000650.1:0-1553 GCA_964616995.1 uncultured Comamonadaceae bacterium | reverse complement strand
TATGGCTTGATTTACTTCGGCAAAAAAACCTATCGACAAGACTTTAACACCATAAGAAGTAATGGGTTCTATGTACTGTTTATCACCTACAACTACGGGCTGTGGTTTATCATGTATTAAGTCCATCATTAGTGGGGCACTCGGACCATAGATATCTGCGTCTAAAAGACCAACTTTATAACCTTTTTGTGCTAAACCCACGGCTAGATTAGCGGAAACAGTAGATTTTCCCACTCCTCCTTTTCCTGAAGCTACTGCTATGACATTCTTTACTCCTGGAAGTACTTTTCTACTGTCTATGTTTTCTGGGTTTTTAGGATTTGGTAGAATGTTGATCTCTACTTCTACAGAATTTCCGAAGTTCCGTTCTATAGCAAATTCGCAAGCTTCCTGCATACGTTTTTTACTATGCATAGCAGGATTATTTACATAAAGAGTAAACGTGGTTTTAGACCCTTTGACTACTACATCTGTAACTAAACCTAATGTGACTATATCCTTCTTGATTTCTGGTTCTAAGACATTTTCTAATGCCTTCAGAACACCTTCTACACTTAATTCCATAGAACGAAATTAGTGAAGAATTTATCTCTAAAGTTCTTCTAATCTAAAACCTACACCATGAATATTTTTAATGGAGATGGATTCATCTACTTTTAGATATTTTCTTAGTCTAGTAATGAATACATCCATGCTTCTTCCAACGAAATAACTGTCGTCTCCCCATATTAAGTTAGCCACTACTTCACGCTCTAGAATTTTGCCTTTGTTCTGGCATAAAAGTTTTAGTAAGGAAGCCTCTTTCTTAGTTAATCTTCTCTCTTCCTCATCTATTCTTAGGATAAGAGTGCCTGGGTCAAACTTGAATTTACCCAACTGGAAAACCTCTGGTTCAGAAGAAATATTTCCGTCACTTCTCCTTAGTATGGCTTTTACGCGGAGCAAAAATTCTTCGCTATCAAAAGGTTTAGTGATGTAATCATCAGCTCCTATTTTCAACCCCTTTATTTTATCTTCTTTTTGATTCCGTGCTGTGAGAAAAACCAAAGGTATGTTCGCGTTAACTTTTTTAATGTCTTCTGCTAAGGAAAATCCGTCTTTTTTAGGCATCATGATGTCAATTAGGCATAAGTCATATTTAGATTTGTTAAAAAAGTGTAGTCCTTCTTTTCCATCTCTAGCTAAATGAACTTTGTAGCCATTCATGGATAATAAATCTTGAATAACATAGCCTAGATTGTCATCGTCTTCTACTAGTAGTATTTTTTTAGTTTCCATGAGTGGTTAGTTCGATTTTAAAAGAGGTTCCGTCCCCATCTGATTTCATCAGTTTAATAGTTCCACCTAGAGCCTCTAATACAGATTTTACATAGAATAATCCTAGGCCAAATCCCTTTACATCATGCTGATCTCCTTTAGGTACTCTAAAAAATTTCTCGAAAATCATGTGCTGGTGTTTTTTCTCTATTCCAATTCCATTATCAGTTATTAGAATTACGATCTTATTTCTTTCAGATTTGGTTACTATGGAAATGTGTGGCTTTCTTGCGTTG
>CAZTVP010000649.1:0-1559 GCA_964616995.1 uncultured Comamonadaceae bacterium | reverse complement strand
GTACCACTCAACGTAGTTTGAATTCCATATACTTTAAACTCACATTCATCAATTAGTTCAAGTGTTGCAAATGGATTAAAGTTACAAGCTAGTGGCTGCATACATCCTTGTATAAAAGCGGCATCAAAGTTAGTTTCTGCACAGATGGTCATATAGTCCCAAAAGGTATTTTCATTCCATGTATCGGGCATAACATTTAACACAAGTGGAACACACTCTTGGTCTTCTATTAAGACTAGCCCTTCTTCAAGAGCTATATCTGAACAGGCTTGAATAGGTTCTTCTCCATAGTTTAAACTAGGATCAAAATACCAGCCATCAAAATCACATGAGTTTATAAATTCAACCGTGGCACTAGGGTTAAAGTTACATGCCAATGGCTGCATACAACCTATAGTGAACTGACTGTAGGAAGTAAATACTAAGCTAAAAAAAGCGAAAGTTAAAAGTAGATTTTTCATTTCTAATGATCTAAATGGTTATTCATTACACGTACTGCCGAATACTGCTAGCATGGCGGAGATATCACTTACATTCACAAATCCATCTCCATCTAAATCTCCAGTGCACTGGTCAGAAGATGGAGAGATAAATAAGGAATTCGATGAAAATAAAAACTGTCCGGTGGCACCTGCATTTCCATCTATTAGGATATAGTATGTATGATTAGGTTCTAACATGTCACTAGTGACGGTAATTCTAGGATAGCTAGCATAACCTGCATTATCATTAGCTGCTACTACGTCTCCACTGCATGAAGAGAGAAGCGCTAACTGCAGATCTACGGTTCCCCAAAAAGGAGCTGGACCCAAACTAAGAATAAAGTTAGAAGGTGTACTAGATGTGGTGAATGTTAAAAATAAGGGAGACTGTATTTCACCGTCTTGAAACCACGCATTATTTGAGAATCCATCTGCTGTAGGAATAGAAAACTCCACACTAGCTGAAGAACCGCTATTGTCTAAAACAAATGAAGTGTTAAAGGGATTAATGAGTAGAGCAGTTTCACAAGTAAAATTATTTACTGATGATGAACTCATTTCAGTTTTGTCATTTATGGCCTCACCAAAAAATGAAAAAACACTAAAAAACAAACACATTATACCTTTATTAATATGAACATCTGATTTACAATTCATTATGAAAAAATTAATTTGATTTATGAAAAGATTTAGGGCTAAGGCTCACACTGCTGCCCAAATGCATTTAGGAACCCTCCTAAGTCTGAGACGTTTATTTGACCATCTCCAGTGAAATCACCACCACAGTTTGGAAACAACTGACTAGTCCCTACATGAATTATATATTTATTATCAGAAGTATAATTCTGATCGAAGACATTCATTAGGATATAATAAGTATGATTTAATTCCAGTATTTCTTGAGAAAGGAAAACAGAAAAATTACAATCACTTCCTGTTCCTACATTATGTGCTTGTTTTATAACTGATCCATTACAGTCATCTAGAACTGCCATAAGATTTTGGTTTACACATTCAAACTGTTCCACTGTAATGATGATATCTGTGGGATAGGAAGGTGTCTCAAACTTAAAAAAT
>CAZTVP010000648.1:0-1564 GCA_964616995.1 uncultured Comamonadaceae bacterium | reverse complement strand
ACGAACTGGAAAGTACGTACTACTGTTTAACCCTATGACTAGCTATAAACTGATAGTTCAGTCAGAGGGAAGAGAGCCGGTTACTCAGGAGCTTTATTTTGATTTTCCTGAGGAGAATAATACGGAGATAGACATAGAAAACATAGTGCTGAATTAATTGAGAAAAGGTCTAATCATAGCGTTACTTGGGTTCTTAGGAATGGTGAATGAGCTGCTGTCACAGGACGCTCATTTTACGCAGTTTTATGCGGCACCTACTTATTTGAATCCAGCTTTTGCAGGTACTTCCATCCAGAGTAGATTTGGTATGAATTACCGAAATCAGTGGCCAGCACTTCCTAAGGCATTTGTCACTTATAACGCTTATTACGACCAGTACTTGCCAGATATTAATTCAGGCATAGGTTTACTCGTAAATCATGACCAAGCAGGTCAGGGGGCTTTAAGTAACACTTCTGTAGCGGTGCAATACGCTTACGAAGTAAGACTAACCCGTAATCTATCGCTTAGACCAGCCATAGAACTCGGATATGTGCGTAAAGCGTTACACGAAGACCGTCTGGTTTTTGGAGACCAACTGATTAGAGATGGAGCTGCTACTTCCTTCGAAGTGCTGAATGCACAGCCAGTTGGATTAATGGATTTCTCCTCTGGTGTGGTACTTTTCAGTGAAAAATACTGGTTAGGCATTAGCCAACACCATATCAATGAACCCAATTCCTCTGTTACCAATGGAGTTTCTCAACTTCAGAAGAAATTTTCAGCGCATGGAGGAGTAAGAATTAAGATTCAGAATCCCAGAAAAAGAAGCGCTAGAAAAGACATTCTATTCTCCTTTAATTACAAAGACCAAGGGCCGTTTAATCAGTTAGATTTAGGCGCTTACGTAGAGTTAAAACCTATGGTACTTGGACTATGGTATAGAGGATTACCAGTAAAAAAGAATGGTTTTGATTATCCAAATAGAGAAGGTTTAAACATCATAGTAGGGGTTCACCAGCGTAATTTTAAATTTGGATATAGCATAGATGTCAATATTTCTCAGTTAGATGTTTCGAACACAGCTGGAGCCCACGAGCTATCACTCACCTACGAATGGGCTAATAAGAGAAACAGAAGACTTTCTAAAAGGAGAATCATTCCTTGTGCTAAGTTTTAGACTTAGGTAAAAAGCAACCATCTAAGAATCATCGGGTATCTTTTAGTGAAACAGATTCTGTAACTTCGGAATCTATCACTTATAACCACCTTATGGAACGAATCACGCTCTTATTAGTAGTGCTTTTTGTGTATTGCACGGCATCTTATGCCCAGCAGTCCTGTGGCACAGACCATGTTCATGATTTTTATATGCAGACCAGTGCAGACCGAGCTCATTTCAGCTGGATGAATGAAACCATTTTAGAAGGAATTCTAGAAAGGCGCTCTGCGGGAGGAGGAAGTGATGAAGTGAAAGTAATTCCCACTGTAGTGCATGTAATTCATGAAAGGTGTGAGTATGCTTTTAGTGATGTGCAGGTGGATAATGGTATGGTCTGGTGATATGATGCTTTTTGTAATAGTG
>CAZTVP010000647.1:0-1567 GCA_964616995.1 uncultured Comamonadaceae bacterium | reverse complement strand
AAGAAATTAGAGCTATTCATAAATACCTTCCAGAACACCAACAAGAGTTTTTAGTATGGATTTTCTCAGCTATGTCATTAGAGGAATATTTAAACGTGTTCTCTGAAAAAGTGCAAAGTATCATTCATGAGTGAGGAAAAAACCATAGAAGAATTTGCGGTGATTTACTCTTTACCTGGGTCTTATGATTTTCATTTAATGACTCCTAAAAATGGTCAAGCTAATTTCCAGGTAACCGATTTTTCTGGTCAGAAATATGTTTTGCACGGCTACTCTGAGAAAATAGAATTAGAAGAAATAAGCTCGTTAGAACTTCACTTTAACGAGCCCGTTCCCGAAACGACTTTAGAACAATACTCAGATTCATTTTTGGAAGCCTACAAGTACTTGAGTTCTGGCGAACTGGAGAAGATAATTCTTAGTAGATTAAAGCATATTCAATTCAATACCAAGCAGATACTAAACTATCTGTTCTACCTGAAAGCGAGTAATACCAAAGCCTTCACCTATCTAATCACATCTCCAGAAACTGGAACTTGGATAGGTGCCACGCCTGAGAAACTAGTTCAATCCAAAGATGGAAAATTCCAAACCATGGCATTGGCAGGGACTAAAGCTTATGCTAAAGACAAGCCGCCCAATTGGACTGAAAAGGAAATCCATGAACACGAAATAGTGGCCAATGAGATAGAAGAAGTACTTAAAACCACTTCATCTAACTATAAAAGAAGCTCTAGAACTGACCATAAATCAGGTTCTGTTGTTCATTTGAAAACGGAATTTCTATTTGCAGAGCAAAACATTCACCAATTCATTCAAGAGCTACATCCGTCTTCGGCTATTTCTGGAAAGCCAAAAGAAAAAGCACTGGATATTATCCGAAAATCAGAGGAACATGATAGAGCACTTTACACGGGTTATCTGGGTTTTGAACTGGAAGGTGAGGTTAATTACTTCGTGAATTTGAGGTGCATGCAAGTCCACAAGGATTCAGCTACACTTTACTTAGGAGGTGGAATCACGAAAGATTCAATTCTGGAGGATGAGTGGCAGGAAACGGAAGATAAAGCCAGAAGTCTATTGTCACCTTTGGAAAAAATGCAGAACTTCGCAGGGAATGATTTCTGATAAAAAGTCGGTACAGGATTTAGTAGAAATTTTCCTCCAGAAAGGAATTACAGACATCGTTTTTTCTCCCGGCTCTAGAAATGCTCCTCTGGCCATTTCGTTCTACAATCATAAGGGTTTCAAGTGTTACAATATTCCTGATGAACGCTGTGCAGCATTTTTTGCTTTAGGTATGGCGCAGCAGTTAAACAGGCCAGTGGCCATCTGCTGCACGTCAGGAACAGCTGCTTTGAATTATTCCTCTGCCATTTGCGAAGCGTATTACCAGCGCATTCCGCTCATAGTGCTAACGGCAGATAGACCTCAGGAGTGGATTAATCAGGGTGCAGGTCAGTCCATAGTTCAAGATGGGATGTACGCTAATTTTATCAGAGGTAGCTATAATTTAGTCCAAGAGGCAGCATCTGAAAACGACCTTTGGTTCAACACCAGACTGGTA
>CAZTVP010000646.1:0-1569 GCA_964616995.1 uncultured Comamonadaceae bacterium | reverse complement strand
GAGAGTATATCAACGTCTAATTTTAGCGTATCAGACGGTAATTCAGTTTCTGCGGTGCAGCTAACGGCTGCATTAGACGGCATACTTTTAACCCTAGAGAATCCAGCTGAAATAGGAGTTCCATT
Organism: uncultured Comamonadaceae bacterium; assembly: GCA_964616995.1. Lineage (GTDB taxonomy): Bacteria > Bacteroidota > Bacteroidia > Flavobacteriales_D > Sanyastnellaceae > ASP10-05a. The sequence continues at coordinate 1,444 of CAZTVP010000646.1, read as the reverse complement.
TATAGTAACAGTTTCAGACCTGACCGACTGTGAAGGCAATATTAATTTAGAACCATCTTCATGGGAAATAGCCTCAGGGTTCCCTGCAGAGCCCGGTGATGTTATCATTACTGAAATAATGGCAGACCCTTCTCCAGTAGTGGGATTACAAGAAGTGGAATACGCAGAATTATACAACACCACTGACCTCTTCATAGATATTTCGGATGCTGATTTTAGCGGAGCCACCTTTGCAACGCCAGTAATTCTAGCACCAGGAGAATACAGAGTTATTATGAGTACAGACGGATTAGCAGAAAACCCTAGTTTCCAAGGAGCCGCTCCTATGGAAGGATGGAGCAGTACTTTTTTAACCAATACTGGAAAGGAACTTATACTCACCACATCTAACGGAATTATAGATGAGGTTACTTATGACATCTCTTGGTATCAAGATTCAGAAAAGGATAACGGAGGGTGGAGTTTAGAACTTATAAATCCTACCCATCCATGCAGTGACCAAGGAAACTGGCAAGCTTCAGAATCTAACTTAGGAGGGACTCCAGGAGAACAAAACAGCGTGCACTCCCTAGCAGAAGATATGACTCCACCGGCAGTAGAATTAGCCTATGCATTTTTAGCTACTAGCTTCTTTATAGAATTCAGCGAACCTATAGATACAGATAGTTTTGAAAATGCTGTCATAGACTTAAATGGTGAGATTCATAGTTCTATTTCTGCTCAAGATTTAAGAAGTATAATCGTCAATTTCGACACAGGTCTTTCAGGAACAGAGCAGTTCACCTTAACTATTAGCGGTATCACTGACTGCTGGGGAAATGCCATAGAATCTGAAGAAATTATAGTAGGTCTTCCACAACAAGCGGAAGCTGGAGACCTAATCATAAATGAGGTGCTTAGTAACCCAAGAGGAACTGCATCAGATTATGTAGAGATATATAATAACTCTGATAAAATTATCAGTATTCAAAACTGGGAGCTGGCTAATAGAGATGAAGATGACCTTATAGATAATTCTGAAGTAATAGCCGAATTTCCTATCCCAGTTTTTCCAGGTGATTATGTTCTCTTAACGGAAAATGAACAAAGCGTAATAGAGAATTATCCTGGTGCGGTGCAAAATGCGTTTATAACCATGGATTTACCTTCTTACAGTAATGATGAAGGAGATGTAATCTTAATTATGCCTAATGGAGAAGTGAGTGATGAGTTTAGCTATTCAGCTGATTATCACTTTGCACTCATAGATGATACAGATGGAGTATCTCTGGAAAGAATCAGTTTTGATGTAGATACCCAAAATCCTGACAACTGGTCAAGTGCAGCGGCTGCCGATAATTATGGAACCCCCGGTTATCTTAATTCTCAGAGTCAAACCCTTCAAGGTGCCAGTGGTGAGGTGTCTGTTTTTCCTTCAGTATTTTCGCCAGGAGGGTCTCAAGAC
>CAZTVP010000645.1:0-1574 GCA_964616995.1 uncultured Comamonadaceae bacterium | reverse complement strand
GCCTAAGAACGGATATCGGAGAGTATTACTCGGATGATGTTCTATTCGAAGGAACTCTATTTGAGAATATATCATTAGGTAGAGAAGAAGCTACACTGGACAGTGTCCAGTGGGCCATTGAAAACGTAGGTTTAGGTGATTTCATAAAATCACAGCCGGATGGCTACCAAACCATCATAACACCAGGAGGGTTTCAATACCCAAGAAGTGTGATTACAAGACTCCTTTTAGCCAGAGCCATAGCGGCCAAACCTAAACTGCTGTTATTAAGAGACGGATTGTCTTCTATCAACCCAGGAATGAAAGATGATATCATGAAATTCCTTACTGACAAGAAGAATAACTGGACAGTAATATTCTTCTCTTCAGCTACGGATTTAGCTCCTTATGTAGATAAAGTAGCAGTGATGAGCCATGGCTTTATCACTAAAAAAATTAACCCTTCTGAATTAAACGCTTAAGAATTTTAGTCATGCTGAACATTTCACCAAAAGACGTTACTGGAAGTATTAAAAAAGAAGATTATAGTTCTTTAGAATTAGTAGAGTCTAAACTCAGTAAAAGAGTCCTAAGCAGGATTATAGGAATATCCTTTCTCATACTTTTAATAGTCATGTTTCTCCCTTGGACACAGAATATTAGGTCTAATGGTAGAGTTACTACGTTAGAAATCAACCAGAGACCTCAGAACATCCACTCTGTAATAGCAGGAAGGATAGAACGTTGGTCGGTTAAAGAAGGAGATTTTGTAAATAAGGGTGATACTATCGTCCAGATTTCAGAGGTAAAGGACGATTACTTCGATCCTAACTTAGTAGAAAGGACAGAGAACCAACTGGCGGCTAAGGAGATGAGCGTAGAAGCTTATGACAAAAAAATCAAAGCCAAAGATGACCAGATTAGAGCCCTAAATGAGCGTAGAGATTTAGAGAGAGAACAGGGCAAAATCAAAATCACACAATCAGGTTTAAAAGTACAGAGTGATTCCATAGGTTATGCAGCTGCACTATTGAACTATAATACGGCTTTAGCTCAGAAAAAAAGAGCCGATTCACTTTTCGATAAAGGTTTCATCTCATTAGTAAAGTTAGAATCTAGAAATATAAAGCTTCAGGAGACAGAATCTAAAAAGATAGCTGCGCAAAACAAGTACCTCGAAAGTCAAAACGAACTTGTAAATTCAAGAATTTACCTAAACAATGTAATGGCTAAGTTTAGAAGTGATTTAGCTAAGGTAGAGTCAGAGAAGCTAGCTGCTATCTCAGAGAAACTTACTGCGGAAGGAGACGTGAATAAACTGAGCAATCAAGTCTCTAACTATGAAATACGTTCAGGGTTATACTTTATAACAGCTCCACAAAACGGTTTCATCACCAAAACCGTTCAAAACGGAGTAGGTGAGACCATTAAAGCAGGAGACAAGTTAGTTAGTATAAGCCCTGCAGAGTTCGATTTGGCAGTAGAAACATATGTAAAGCCTTTAGATTTACCACTGATTAATAAGGGTCAGCATGTAAGAATCCAGTTTGACGGATGGCCAGCTATCGTATTCTCCGGATGGCCTAATGTAAGTC
>CAZTVP010000644.1:0-1576 GCA_964616995.1 uncultured Comamonadaceae bacterium | reverse complement strand
TTCATGATCTAAAATCATGAGTATGGTTTTTTTGGAGTTCATCTCTGTCAAACAGCGAAGTTAAAATTCTCCACCGAATTTATACCATACTTAAATAAACTGTTATTTTGCTGTTCAACAATGAAATTACCTCTAAAACTCCTAACCCTTCTATTATGCTTCTTGTTCCTACATCTGAACGAACTATCCGCTCAAACGCTGCCGCCTGAACCCTGCGAGCCTGAGTTTTATGTTGCTACTTGTTTTACGCCTGATGGCGATTTTTTGAACGATTATTTTGAGGTGAAATTTAACTGTTCGGAGCTCCTAGTAAGTTTTGAGATGGTTATATTCGATAGAAGAGGAAGAGTCATTTACGAATTTAAAGATGTAAATGACAAATGGAATGGGCAGCTAAAGGATGGGAACTATTTTGTGCAAGACGGAACTTACGTGTGGTGTATTCATGCAGAATTAATGAACCGATCTGGAGGTCAGGAAGAATTCACTAAAACAGGGTTAATTACAATTATAAGGTAACATCCTTCACACCTAATATTCTTCTAGCTTAGCCGTTATAGATTCTGAATTTTGGGAATAATAGCTAAACAGGCATCTCGTAATGCTGCTATCATATTAGTAGGAACCATCTTCGGGGCGGTAAACTCCGTGTTTGTGCTACCTTCAGCGTTTAAAGATGCTAAGGCAGAGTGGGGTTTCATCGGTTTTATGGTAGCTGTAGTAATGGTAGCTGCTCCTATTTTGAGTTTTAGCTCTCACAGCATCTTGGTTAATTTTTTACCCAGAGCCAAGAATAAGTCTGAAGAAAACGCTCTTACTACGAGGCTTCTCATTTCGAATTTACTCGCCATTCTGTTGTATGCTGGAGTAATCCTCCTGGGTGATGATTTTATTTTAGGGTTTCTCGAAGAGTCTGATAGACCATTTTATGTGAAGTACAAGTGGTTACTTATCATCTTCGGTGCGGCCATGATTATTTGGCAGAGCACCAGTGGTTATCTCTTCGCTAAGTTAGAAACCGTATTGGTTACGCTGCTGCTTGACCCATTTACTAAGCTGTCTTATCTGCTCATAGCGCTTCTTTTTCTATTTGGATTTATCTCCTATGATTGGCTGTTAATCCTGTTGGTAGGAAGCTATGTGCTCATAGCGCTAATCACGCTGGTTAGAAGCTTTAGCTTAGGCTTTTTTCCAGCGGTGCAAAGGTTACCCAACTCTCGTGAAATCCTGAATTACGGGACTTACAGTTTATTAGACAAAGGAGCACTTACCATAGTCCAGAAGCTGGATATTCTTATGGTAGCTTCTATTTTGGATTTTGAATTTGCCGCAGATTTTCTTCTGGCTTCTTTCATAGGTGCAGTTGTTTATATTCCATTCAAATCTATCCAAGCTATAGCTAACCCAATCGTAAGTAGAGACATAAAGACCGACAGTCTAGAAAATGTAAATGCCATATATAAACAAACAGCTGCCGTTTCGCTGCTGCTTGGAGGATTGATTTTCGCGGGGATTTGGGTGAATATAGATGAGATTTTTCAGATTCTACCTGAGAAGTTTAGAGGAGGAAAATGGG
>CAZTVP010000643.1:0-1579 GCA_964616995.1 uncultured Comamonadaceae bacterium | reverse complement strand
CGATGCAAAGAACTCATCTTCTTCATGAAAATCAGAATCTGTATAGAAGTGATTAGTTACATCCATTTCGAAATTCAGATTATCAATAGTACCATCAGCATTTTCACATGATGGTTTAATATCAAACCAAAGCGCGAACTGGTTCTGATAATAAGCACAACCATCATCTTTTACTGGCCAACTTCCATCATTATTCCAGATTAAAAAGTTAGAACCATTACTATTGGGAACTATGAAGGGTTCTTCTATTTCAAATACTTCATAAGCACTTTCAGAACATTCATCCATAGGGAGAACTTCTAAGAAACAAGATTCTGGTTCATAAGACCACTCATTAGGTAGTCTCGCTTTGATGGAGTTTGGGAAATAAAGCGGTCTATATTCTTCAGGGAACCAATCTATATTATCTGCTCCTTGGTTTTTAACACTGAAACCTACTCTATACGCTGAACATCCACTTGGTTCAAGCAATCCATTAGGGTAAATAGGAGTTACGAATGGATGTCCAACATAAAGTTCAGCACCTTTAGAATTACAATCGGCACCGGGAACATTATACTTAAATCTGAGTCCTTCGAGTAAGACTAGTTCTGTTCTAATATTGGCTAGGGCACTCTCCGTAATTTTATAATCTCCTACGAAGTTTATTCTATCACCTTCATCTAATGTAAAACCGGGAGGCGGTGCTCCTAGCCCAGAAAATGATGAAAAGACATAAGACATTTCTGCCACTGCTCCATTCCCACTAAATATTGGATTACCAGTATTTACCGCATACGTGTTTCCTGAACTAGCGTCCTCTATTTCTAAATAGGCATTTCCTACTGGTTCGAATATATTGGCATCTGCCAAGTTAAACTTGTTATAGCTGACCTCCAGTTCGAATAAATCTACATCATTAGTATTATTAATTTCACCCGGTATTTCTAAGTGAATCACATCATGAGTGAATGCCTTGTTTAAGTTACCTAAAGCCTCTACATCGGAATAAGATAACCTTGAACTAAATGTATTATCTGTGTATCCATAAGTAGTTCTATATAAGGTAGGTGATTCATTCATTTTAATACCTGCGCAATCACCACAGAATGCATTCAGCTTATAGGATGTACTACACCCTACTTTTACCCAATCATCTTCACTTTCACATTCATCACACTTTAGATAGACTTCATACTTAATTCCTCCACTTAAATCAACTGGACAAGACAGGTCAAACTGTGCTCCCAATTCCACAGGGCCGTAGGCAGAATTATAATTATTCTCGTCCAGCGGTGTTTCTATGATTACCTCATTACCATCTTGGGTTAAAGAAACTGGTCTAGCTGAGCCGTAAAACCGAGCATACTCTGAGCCATTTTCTACACTAATACCATCTGGTAAGGTCATTTTTAAGATGTATGAAGGAGTGACACATAGCGGGCCTAATATGTTCATTTCCTTTTCTATGCCAAGTGTAAAAGAATCTCCATCTTCCGCATCTGTAGGCGAAACAAACTCTTCATTTACATATTTAAATTGCATAATATCCGTAGTTCCTGGACAAAACGTTCTTGGCTTCGGTGCTCCACATTTATTA
>CAZTVP010000642.1:0-1586 GCA_964616995.1 uncultured Comamonadaceae bacterium | reverse complement strand
TTACTACTCTATGAACAGGTTGAATAATTACTGTGGGAAATGGATCAAAACCGGTGGGTGGTATCCAGATCAGAAAATCAGACTGTTCAACAGAAATGAATGTAGCTGGACAGGTGATTTCGTTCATGAAACTCTCCAAGCTCCCTCAGACATAGAAGGTAAAGTTTTAAAAGGGAATTTACTTCATTACAGTTACTCTTCTCCAGAGGATCATGAGAACAGGACTATGAAATATGCAGAGTTGGCTGCGCAAAAACTATTTTCTTCCGGAAGAAAAAGGAACGTATTCAAGCCCTTTACAAGTTCTTGGGTAAAATTCATTAAAATGTATATCCTAAAACTTGGTTTTACAGATGGAAAAGCAGGTCTTCAAATAGCATTAACTTCTGCCAAGGGTATCTACAGGAAATATGATCGACTGAATCAACTTCATGCTCAGTCGTGATTTTCTCTATGTAAAAGAATAAGCCCTGAGAAATAGGCTATAAATGTTATTCCCGCCTGAGAACCTAATGTATCTTCGGTTAGGCAAGAAATAGCACCTATAATCACAAAAGCTCTTATAAAATTAGGATGGGTTATTTTGGACAAATTCCAAATCTGACTAAATAGCACTATCAGGACTATTAAACCTAATGGGCCAAACATCAAAAGGTAGGTGATGTACTGATTGTGAGGTTTTCTTCTTTTCTCTGCATCTAAATCAGGATAAAACTGACCGTAATAATGATTTAGACTGTTTTTTAAATCTCCAGTTCCACATCCTAGAACAGGATCATTTAAATAAGCCGTAAGTCCTGCTCTCTGGAATACCACTTTCTCAGCCACTGAATTTCCATAGAACTCTGTACTAGATTTGGTTTTTTCTAAATGAAAGAGAAAACCTCTAAACCTTTTTGATAGACCTTTGTACTTCCATTTGTCTGGATAGGGATTTCCACTTAATATCCTACTTAAATCTTCTTCGGTAAGCTGCTCTACGCCTGACTTGTCCTTCTTTAAACCGAGATTATTCAAGTACCTTATGATAACACCATAAATGGTTTCATTGTTTTCGGCTTTTTCCCATATCGACTTGTTCGTTCTAGTAGCGAACCCATCATTTAGCTCTTTATGACTGATGTAACTCCATAAGTAATTACCATTCTCTATAAAACCATTTTCCAATTCTATATTGTAGTCGTTTCCGCTAGCCGTTTTAGATGGTGTGTTCTCTGGAAATTTCGGAGTGTAAAAATCTATTAAGGTGTAGCCGACAAAACAAGCAAACAGCAACAATACTAACCATGAGGTCATACGCATATATCTCATAATCTTTCCAGAGTTAGTAGAGATTACACCCGTGACGTAAGCTATCCCTAAAACCATGAGAATGGCTATTCCTGTGAGTGTTTGCGTTAGAAAAATAAAACCTACTCCTACTACCCAAAATAAAGCTTTCATCACAAACGATAATCTTGAATAACTAACCCACATTAGGCTTAGTGTGATATATAAGGAGAGTCTTATGTGAGATACACAAAGAGAGTAATTCCGAGCGTTTTCACCAGCTTCTACTCCAGAGACAGCTCCCCTTCTAAGAGTTA
>CAZTVP010000641.1:0-1586 GCA_964616995.1 uncultured Comamonadaceae bacterium | reverse complement strand
AACACGAGTTTGAGTCGTGCGCGTCTACCAGTTCCGCCATCCGGGCATTTTTTGGAGAACGCGAATTTAGTATTATTTCTTACTCATTCTGCTGTTCATTACAATTATTCGATAGTAATTACACGTGTGATTTCTATGTTCTTATCTAAACTCTGAATGGCAGAGCAGTACTTGTTAATAGTCAACTCTACAGCACGTTTGACTTTTTGTTCATCCAAATCTCCTTTCAGCACAAATTCAAGATGTACTGCTGTAAACTCTTTGGCTCCATCTTCTTTCCTCTTGCCAGAAACTGTAATGCTATAATCATCTAACTGCTGACGTTGTTTCTTTAGAATTAATCCTAAGTCTATACTAACACATCCACCTATTCCAGTTAGCATCAGCTCCATAGGTCTAGCTCCTTTTCCTTCTCCACCTATAGCCGGATTTCCATCTATATGAATAGTATGTTCACCAGCTTGGGCTTCATAGTGAAACGCTTGATTCTTTCGTTCTAATTTTACTTCCATGACAAATTATAAATGAAGTCCACATTCTGTTTTAGGGCTGTTATTCCATCTACCTTCTCTCCCTTTTCCAGGAACTGTACAGTGGTGACATCCTACAGAGAAATAACCTTTTGAAACCAATGGATGAAACGGTAAATGATGAGAACTGATAAAGCTTTCTCTTTCCTCTCTTGTTACATCTAGCAGCGGATAAAATTTCACTATTCCATTTCTCTCTTCAAAGATGTTTAGGTTTGAACGGTGTTTACTTTGCCACGCCATTAAACCCGATACCCAGATTTTATGCTCATCTTTCACGCTCTGAAGAGGTTCTACTTTATTAATAGAACAACAGAAATCTGGATTTTTTCTCCAAGTTTCATCTTTCTGAGTGAACTCATGCTTATCCTTTTCGGCCTTTACATCTATCACTTGCAAGTTATATAGAAAAGTCAGGTACTCCTTGTAAACCAGAGTCTCAGGAAAGTGATAACCAGTATCTATAAAGTGAACTGGCTGGTCATTATTGGCCTCAGAAAACAGCTTAAGTAAGTATGCAGAAGTAGTAGCAAACGAAGATGTCAACATCACATCTTCTATAGCGAAGTCTTTATACAACTCTTCTATTCTCTCTTCCACCTTCAGCTTGGCATATTTTTCATTCAACTTTTTCAGCTGAGCTTCCGAAGGCAATTCATTCAATTTAGCGGGTTGACTTGTCATTTTTATATAGCGTTTACTACTGCTTTTTCTGATTTTCTTTCTTCTCCGTCAAATCCATTCACACCATTAACTGTGGTGTATTTCATAACATATCGTTTTCCTGGATGTATGATGTTATAGGCATACTGCGCAGCAATAGCTGCTTCATGAAAACCGCACAAAATTAGTTTTAATTTTCCTGGATATGTATTTACATCTCCAATAGCAAACACTCCAGGTATGTTCGTTTGGTAATCCTCTGCATTATTCACTTTTATGGCATTCTTTTCTAACTCTAATCCCCAGTTTCCGATAGGACCAATTTTAGGTGTAAGACCGAAAAGCGGCAAGAAATAATCAGCTTTTACTCTCACGTCCTCTTCTTCCTTTCTC
>CAZTVP010000640.1:0-1589 GCA_964616995.1 uncultured Comamonadaceae bacterium | reverse complement strand
TAAAATAGTTATCCCTGATTTCTTAATCAGCATAGTCACCAACAGACAAAATACTTGGTATCCAAAAATGACCAATGTCAACGCTGGAATGAACTCTATGTGCTTTACTATAAAACCAAAGTCTGTAACTGGTGAGTAGGCAAACCCCATGATTAGTCCAATTAACGTAATCAATAAACCAAACACCAAACTTAGTGCTCCAGAGAAGAGTACCTTAGAAAGTAAAAGTTCGTTCCTTGTTAATCCATCTATGATGTTTTGTTTGATAGTTCCATATCTATATTCATTAGCTAAAGAAATAACAGGTATAAATGCCAGTAAGATAATAGGCCATTTGTAGATGTAAGCTAGATTCTGCCAAATGTCTATAAAGTCAAAAAGCGGTAAGTCATTAGCTCCAATACCATTAAATTCTAATCCTTCTTTAGTCAAATAGTCCAGAAATGTTCTGGCAAAGAGTGGAATAGAAGCCAATACCATTAGGAATAACCCTGAGAACAGCCAAAAGAATCTAGTGTTCTTCAGCTTTAGAAACTCTATTTGAATCAGTCTAATCATTGGCTTCTAATATTTCTAAGAACTGCTGCTCTAGTGATTTTTTATGCATGACCAAGTGATTGGCTATAATTCCATGCTCATGGATAAACGCATTTAGCTTGGTGCTTGATGAACCATTGCGCAGCTTAACTTCAAATCCTTCTTTTACCGTCTTATGACTTATATATGAAGGGAAAGTACTGATGGCTTGTTCTAGTTTATCTATCTCATCTGAACCCACTACCACTACTAAATCATCATTTAAGTCTTTTCCTACTTCTCCTGTATAAATGAGATTCCCTTTTCTAAGAATGGCAAAATGAGAACAAACACGCTGTACTTCATCTAATAAATGACTAGCTAAAATTATCGTTTTCCCGCTCCGAGCTATTTTTAGAATGAGCTCTCTGATATCAGAAATTCCCTGAGGGTCGAGTCCATTAGTAGGTTCGTCCAATATGAGCACTTCTGGGTCTGAAAGTAGGGCAGAGGCTATGGCTAGCCGCTGTTTCATTCCTAAAGAGTAGGTTCTGAAAGCATCATTTCTACGTTCATACAGTCCTACTCGCTTAAGTTCTTCATCTATGCGTTGAGCTGGAGCTTCTTTTATCTTGGCTACAATTCTCAAATTGCGCAGCGCGGTATAATTCTCATAGAAATTAGGCTTTTCTAGAATGGCGCCTATTCGTTTCCTAGGATTGGAAGACTGCTCATGACCGAACCAACTAAAAGTACCTGAAGAAGGATTAGTTACACCGAGTATAGAACCTAAGCACGTAGATTTTCCGCTGCCATTAGGCCCTAGAAGTCCAAACACTTGTCCTGGCTGTATCTGAAAAGATACTTTATTCAGTGCGGTAATTCTACCATAAGTTTTATGAAGGTTCTCTAATTTGAGAATGGGAGACGCTGCCATGGCTTAGTTTTGACTTTCTGCTATTTCTTTCAGTTTTTCAAAATCTAAACTATCAAAAGCTCCCAAATGTTTTAAGTCCAGTTCACCTTTCATTTCAAATGCTCCTGTACGTTTGAACTCACTGGTGTACATAAAA
>CAZTVP010000639.1:0-1589 GCA_964616995.1 uncultured Comamonadaceae bacterium | reverse complement strand
GTGGCTCTAATTCACTCATTTCAGCTACACCACCTGCATTATCTGCAATAGGTCCGAATGCATCAATTGCTAATTGCATAGCAGTTGTAGCCATCATAGCTGAGGCAGCCATCGCTACACCATAAAAGCCTGCTAAGGCATATGAAGCCCAAATAGCAATAGCAAATAATAGAACAGAACTAAACGTAGAAATCATACCAGTGGCTAAACCAGCTATTATGTTAGTAGCTGCACCAGTGCTTGATTGCTGAACGATGTTTAATATTGGCTTTTTACCAAGTCCAGTATAGTACTCAGTAAAAGATGAAATAGCTCCTCCTACTACAAGACCTACAAGGCAAGCATAGAAAACGCTCATTCTATCAACACTTAAAATTCCTTCTCCATAAAAGCTCATTTGAAGAGTTTCCGGTAACATATATGTCACAAGTCCGAAACATGCCACAGCTACAAGAGCTATTGACGTCCAATTTCCGATATTTAGTGCCTTCTGTACTTGAGCTTCCTTAGCATCGTTTGAAGCTATTTTCACTAAAAAAGTTCCTATAATAGAAATTATAATTCCAGCACCAGCTATAGCCATTGGTAGAAGGATTGGACCTATTCCCCCAAAAGCATCTTGAATAGAGCCTCCCATATCTGCAATGATATAGTTACCTAATACCATGGCCGCCAGAACAGTAGCTACGTAAGAACCAAATAAGTCTGCGCCCATTCCAGCAACATCACCTACATTATCACCTACGTTATCTGCAATGGTAGCAGGGTTTCTTGGGTCATCCTCAGGGATTCCTGCTTCGACCTTTCCTACTAAATCTGCTCCTACGTCTGCAGCTTTTGTGTAAATTCCTCCACCTACTCTGGCAAACAAAGCAATAGACTCAGCTCCTAATGAAAAACCAGCAAGAGTTTCTAGAACAATTGTCATGTCATTTGTGCTTGTCCATTGTCCTCCCATAAACATTTGATAGAAGACAATAAAGAAAGCCGTTAGTCCTAAAACAGCTAGTCCTGCTACACCTAAGCCCATTACTGTTCCGCCTCCAAAAGATATGTTAAGCGCCTTAGGCAAGCTTGTTCTGGCTGCTTGGGTAGTTCTTACATTGGTTTTAGTAGCTATCCTCATACCTATATTTCCAGCTACTGCAGAGAAAACAGCACCTATTATAAAGGCTACTATAATCAAATAACTAGTTGTTTCTACAACAGAAGCCACACCTGCTAGAGCCACACTGGCTCCGATAACGAAAAATGTAAGAAGTCTGTATTCTGCCTTTAGAAATGCTAAGGCTCCAACATAAATGTGGTCAGAAATCTCTTTCATTTTGCCATCGCCTGCATCTTGTTTCATAATCGATGACCTTTTGGCTATCATATAAAGAAGCCCTAAAACAGCCATTACAATTGGCATATATATCATAAAATCTCCCATAATTCTATTTTATAGTTATCTTGTTATTTCTTTGTTTAAAAAAGGAGCGCAAAAATAGGTTATCCTACCCACTTAGGCAAAGTTGGTTAAGAGTAAATAAACCAGTGATTTACGTTGAATTTATTTAGGAATTAAATGACGGTGAAGTTGTGTTTTG
>CAZTVP010000638.1:0-1592 GCA_964616995.1 uncultured Comamonadaceae bacterium | reverse complement strand
TCCAGCTTTCGAAGGTTTGTTTCAAGGGTATGTTTCCATGCTACAACTTTATGGTAAAAAAGAACAAGCAGAAAAAGTCATAAGAACAGCATTAAAACTACCTGGAACCTCACACTATACTCAAAGTGCAGCATATCTTTTATTATCCACCTCCAAGAATTTTTCTAATCAGCTGGACAGTTCTATTTATTATAATCGAAGAGCGCGTGAAATAATTAAAACTCATAACGACACTATTTCTGCCTCTATGGCCTACTTAGACGCTTCTATACTTATACAACAAAAAGGTGAACTTGATTCCTCCATTTATTTCTGTTTAGAAGGACTTAACTACGCCCGCAGATTAGGAAAAAAATACCCTACTCAAGAGCTGTCTTTGTATAATCAACTTTCTAATATTTTTTTAAAACAAGGAAACTTAACAAAAGCTGAAGAATATGCCCGGCTCAGCTATGACATAAGTTCTAAAAAGGGGTTTGATCTATTTCAAATGAAAGCGCTCTTAAACCTAGGCCACTCTGCCTCGAGTCAAGGAGATTTAGAACGTGCGGTGCAATATTACTCAGAAGGTATAAACATTTCTAAAACCAGTGTTCAAGACCAGACCACTGCGTCTCTATATGTTAATTACTGTAGTATAAAACAACAAACTTTACAGCCTTTAACTCTTCAGGAACTAGAAAAACTATTAGAAATAAAGGAGAGGTATAAAGAGGAAGTATTCGGCATAAGAGCTGAGATCCTTTACCTACTAGAGAACCCATCTAGTGAAAATCAAAGTGCTTTTATAACGCTTATAGATCAGCTTAAGAATTCAGAAAACTACCTCTCCAGTTATAGACTTCAGAGAGATGTTCTAAAAGCTGAATTGGCCTTTTATAAAAAAGCTAATAGCTATGAAGCCGTAGAAAAAGCTTTAAAACTAAAAGAAATAGAAAATGAAATTCAAGCTAAAAATTCAAGTTTTCTCATTCATGAACTGGAAGCCAAATTCCAAAAGAAAGAACAAGAAGCAGCCATTCATCAATTAGAATATGAAAACCTACAAAAGGCTGAGCTTCTCTCAGCTAGAAATAAAGTCATTTTCATAGTAGGATTAGGCATTTTCCTCATATCTACACTAGTGCTTATCCTTACTAAGCTGAATAAGAGAATTCAAAGACAAACCTTAGATTTAAGAAAGTCTACAGAAGAAAAAGAACTTCTCCTTAAAGAAATCCATCATAGGGTGAAAAATAATTTACAGGTAGTAAGCTCATTACTGGCATGGCAGCGGAGAGAATCCGAAGACGAGGCTGTAGAAACCGCACTGAATGAAGGACACTCTAGAGTTCAGACTGTTAGTCTTATTCATCAAAATTTATACAGAGGAGACTCCTTAAATGGAGTAGAAATAGATTCTTTTATAGAATCTCAGATATCCACACTCATTTCTTCTCTAAGACTTTCCTCTGAAGACATAAAGCTAACCCTAGACATTGAGAAAATACTTCTAGACGTAGACTCAGCACTTCCCATAGGCTTAATTTTAAATGAAGTTCTTTATAAAACACTTACAGAACCTAACCACTACACACATAAACACCTCATTA
>CAZTVP010000637.1:0-1593 GCA_964616995.1 uncultured Comamonadaceae bacterium | reverse complement strand
TAATTACGAATCCTTCTGCCAAGTATGAAGCTTCTGGAACCAGTGGAATCCTGAATATAGTTCTAAAGAAAGAAGAGAAAAAAGGACTCAACGGTTCTGTGTCTTTAAATACGGGAATACCTGATAATCATAGTATAGGAGTGAGTTTGAATAAGCGTTCACAGCGGTTTAATCTGTTTACACAATTCGGTGCCGGATACCGTTCCTTGCCGAGGTTTGCCAATTCTGTAAATGAAAACAAGCTGACTCAAACAAGGCTCATGAGTGTAGGTGTTTCTTATAGAAATGAGGAGTTTTATAATATCACTCTGGGTACAGACTACTACGTTTCTGAAAAGGATATCATTACCCTTTCCGGAAGTTTTGCTTATGAAATAGAAGAGAACCCTTCTGAGACCGATTTTCAATTTGTGGATATATCTACAAGTACTATTACGAGTGAATGGACTAGAGAGGAATCTACATCAGCTACTAATCCTAAATGGCAGTTTGACCTTCAGTATAAAAAAGAGTTCAAGGATGATGAAGACCACACGCTGCTGCTGAGCACACAGGGCAGTTTCTTTGGTAAAGACCTTTCTTCCGCTTTTACCAATACAACCATCTTTGGCGAGAGTATTGTAGGCAATCAGACTTCAGCTACTGATTTTTCTAGGGCGGATTACATAGCCAAGGCAGATTACACCAAGCCAATAGGTGAGAGATTCACTCTGGAACTTGGTGGTCAGTATGAGATGAACGATGTGCGAAATGTATTTACCGTTCAAGATTTAATAGATGAAGAGTTTGTAGCCGACCCTAATTTGACCAATGACTTTGAATATGACCAAACAGTAATAGGAGCCTACGCTACAGGTGGTTATGAATGGGAGAAAGTAGGAGTGAAGGTTGGGCTTAGAACAGAATACACGGACTTAAAAACGTTTTTAGTTACCACAGAAGAAAGCAATTCGCTGGAGTTCACGAATCTCTTCCCTAGCTTTCATTCATCTTATAAGGTTTCTGAGAAAACCTCTCTACAAGTGGGCTATTCCAGAAGGATTTCACGACCGAGACTATGGGATTTGAATCCGTTTTTTAATATTACCAATAACTTCAATATCAGAACAGGAAACCCTAATCTCCTTCCTGAATTCAGCGATTCGTATGAACTCACTGGAATAGTACTGTTAAAAAAAGCCTCATTAAACGCAAGTGTTTTTCATCTATTCACCACGGATGTAGTAGAGCGAGTTTCCATCTTTCAAGATAACGTGAACATTACCACTCCGTTTAACATAGGAACGAATGCCTCTTATGGTTTTGAGTTCAATGGAAAATACAGATTCAAGCGCTGGCTGTCATTTATGGGAGATTTCAATATTAATTACTTTCAGAGAGAAGGTCAGTTTGACCAGCAGAATTTTGATTTCACAGGACAGCGATGGAATTCTAGGTTGAACTCCAAGTTCAAGTTGCCTAAGGATGTGGATATTGAATTAACAGGAAATTACCGTTCAGGTTTTGAAACTGTACAAGGGTTTAACTCTGGGTTTGCCTCAGCAGATATAGGGCTGCGTAAAAAATTCATGAAAGGAAAAGTTGTCTGTAATT
>CAZTVP010000636.1:0-1599 GCA_964616995.1 uncultured Comamonadaceae bacterium | reverse complement strand
AATATCCTGCTAAACCTGCAATGGGGCCGAGGAAGGCCATAAAGAAAAAGGCCGTGATAATCACTACAGGCTTGAAAGCTTTGGCTTGGTTCATTTCGCGAAAAGCGTTAAAGCCTTCGGGAAGGTTTTGCAGTGCAATTAGTCCTGCTAGCAAAATACCGGCTGAACCGCCTTCGGCAAAAGCCGCGCCCAAAGCCAGTGCTTCTGGAATAAAGTCTGACAACATAGCTGCTAGTTGGCTTGCTGGGCTCTTTAAGTAATCCAGCAACCGATCTAGAGCCATAAAGGCTAAGCCACCTAATGCGAAATAAATTGCTGTTTCGGCAGTACTGAGCTTAGCGCTACCTTCCGGTACTAGAACAAGCGCTATGGCTGAAAGTAATGCGCCGCCACCAAAAGCAATAACGCTGTGTCGTAATTCAGCCTCAAGCCATTGAGGGCGAATGTTTTCAAAGCGAGCAATTACTGCGCCAGCGGGCATTGATAAGCCTGCCCCTAAAGTTAGTAAAATTATTAGTAACCACTCACTCATCATAACAACTAGCTTTATGAATTAAATATGATACTTACCATCGCGCTCAGGTTGGTAAACTACTTCATCAATAGTGACATTCATTACCCCGCCACCAGGTTTTGGCCACTCTATAGAATCACCTTCTTTCAATCCAATCATGGCGCTGCCAACTGGTGCCAGAATGGATATTTTCTTACCTGAACTATCAAGATCCTTGGGGTACACCAACGTCAGGTCAAAGGTTTCGGTAGAACCCGAAACTTTAAACTTAACCTCAGAATTCATGGTGACCACATTTTTAGGCATTTCCTGTGGAGATAATATTTGGGCTCGTCCAATTTCAGTTTCCAAAGCCTCAATCCCAGGGAGGTCTTTGCTTGAGACTTGTTCTAAAAGGCGCTCCAGCCTATCTACATCAAGTTCTGATATTATAATGTTAGGAGCTGTAATATTAGGTGCTTTATTCATTTTTCTACCAATAAGTAACTGTAACTTGCTCTAGATTACTTTGGGAAAATTTTTCGTCAAGGTAAATCAGCTATCGCTAGAAACAAGTTGTTGAAGTCTCTAGAGATAGGTTCTCTAGAGATAAGTTCTCTAGCGATATTGATTATGATTTAACTGCTAGATTAATTATTCAGTTTCCACTGTCCATCAATTTTGGAGAACACTAATTCTCGGTGTGTGCCATGTACCTTGAAACGAGCAGTTTCTTGATTGTCTGACATTTGCGGCTTACTAGCTTTGGCTTGTTTCAAGAAGTCCAGCAGTTGCTTGGCTTTATTTTCAGAAAAGTCATCTTTATCAATATTCTTGCCAGGAGGAATCTTAGCGTATTTTTGAAGAATAACCTCTCGTTTGCCATCTTCAATAACCTTGATCATTTCATCAACGGTTTGCATGACTTCTTCCTCAGGAGTCGGTTGGCTACATGCGGCTAAACTGAATAAAAGTGTTGCTGCTAAAAAAGCAGTTATAAATTTTTTGAACATAGTATTAATAGTAAATTTTTTGGTAAATCCATACTAGCGTATTTTGTTTTTAATTCAAAGGGTTAAGCTGTTTTTATGGTGTTAGGTTTTGGC
>CAZTVP010000635.1:0-1600 GCA_964616995.1 uncultured Comamonadaceae bacterium | reverse complement strand
AATTTTTTAGTCTCCTCAGGGTCCTCGTGGTTCTTAGCATTCCTTATACCACGGATTATAGCTCTAGTACTTTCTTTTTATCTAGCCAGAACAGTTTACACGATGCTTTCTGTAAAAAGCGGGATTAAATTTCTGATTAGCCTTCTCATTTTTAGTGCAGGTGTAGGAGGCTATTTAGTAGTGAATTTACCCTATGTAGAAGACTTCCAGCTAGCTGGTGAAAACCTAGGCATTACTGATAATGAAGAACTAAAAAAAATAATAGCTGAAAACCCTAATTTTAATGGAGTAGTAATGATAGCATCATCTACCTGCCCTCACTGTATGGCCGCAGCAAGCAAACTAAGTCTTATGCAGAAAAGGTCACCTGAGTTAGATATTTCTGTTCAGATCTACAGTAAAAACCAAGAAAAAATAGAGGACTTTAAGCTGGATTCAGGGGTTTCAGATTTAGACTACCGGTTAACCTCTAGTCAAGATGCTACTCTGGCATTATGTGAAGGAAAATTCCCTACGTTTATTTACATTAAAGAAAACACCATAGTTAAAAGATGGTTTAATCAGGATATGGGCTACCGAGCACTTGACCTAATAGAAAACAGATTAGAATAAAAAATCATATCCCTGAATCTTCATTTTATTGTACTCAGCAGAATTAAACTTGTAGAGCTTACTCCCTTTTTTCTGACCATTAGCTTCTCCATCTGACTCACGGTCTAAGTCTATTATAAGCGTAGTGTTAAACAGCTTTTTTCTAAAGTTCCTTCTATCGAACTTTTTACCAAGCGCACTTTCATAGAGGTTCTGTAACTGTCCTAAAGTAAACTCTTCAGGAAGTAGGTGAAAACCTACTGGTCTTCTTTTTACCCTTCTCTTCATGCGTTCTTTAGCATAATCTACAATCTTATTATGATCATAAGCTAAATCTGGAACCTTGTTTAAAGGAAACCACTGGAGCCCATGTTCTTTCCATTTACCATGTTCGAAATCCACTTTTTTAACTAGTGCATAATGCGGGATATTTACCACTCTTCCACTTGGGTGTCTATACACATTACCGAAAGCCCTCAGCTGTTCTATAGTTACTTCATTCTGTTCTCCTACTAGTCCCTCAAACAAATTCCTAGCAGACAATAAAAGTTCAGATCTAGAATCCAAATACCTACTAGGCAGAATAAGCGCTCCTTCATAGGGAGAGTAAGAACTAGGTACACAAAGGACCTGCAGCTGCACACCGTCAAAACCAAGAATTACTAAGCTAAGGCTGAGTGCTACACTAAACTGAGGCTCTGACTGTGGGAATTGATCATTTTTCATCATTGCAAAGCTATGAATTCTTGTTTTTCTCCTCTATCCACCGGCTCATATATTCGGTGCTTCTGAGGCTATGAAACCTTAGTATCTGTCCTATAAAATTTCTTTTCCTGTGTTCCTTAAGTCTAGTTTCTAAAAGGCTCACCCCATTCATAAATTCAGACTCGTATTTCAGCGGTGCAAATTTCTTTCTAACTATCTCAAAACCAATAGCCTGTTTTTGTCTCCACAAAGACGGGTCTGTATAAAGTCTTACAGCAGCATCTACTATTTCACTAGGAGAATC
>CAZTVP010000634.1:0-1601 GCA_964616995.1 uncultured Comamonadaceae bacterium | reverse complement strand
ATAATCAATGTAACTCTAGAAGGAAACTCTGGTACTAACTCACTCTACGTGGTAACAGATGATGAGCTTAACATTTTGGAGACTGCTACTGAAGGTCCTTTCGATCTGAGTGCCGCTCCAGCGGGGGTTTGTTTGATCTGGCACTTATCATATGAAGATGACGTAAATCTTGACATTACCAATGCTGGCGATTTATCTGGATGTTTTTCATTAAGTAACGCTATAGAAGTAATTAGAGGAAACACCACAGGAGGTCAAATTTCTACTGAGAGCTTGACCACTGTTTGTGTAGATGATGAAATGGCAGATATAGTAGATGTAACTTTAGAAGGTAATGCTGGATCTAACTCAGTTTTTGTAGTTACTGACGATGAACTAAACATCTTATTTACTCAAACTGAAACTTCATTTGATTTTGAAGGAGCAGGTGATGGAGTGTGTTTAATCTGGCACCTATCTTACGAAGATGCCGCTGATTTAGAAGTTTCTAATGCTGCTGATTTAGAGGGGTGCTTATCTCTATCTAATTCTATAGCCGTTACAAGAAGAGTTGGAGAAGATTGTGACTGCTTAGCAAATGGTGGTATGATTTCTACAGAAGATAATACTTCAATCTGTGTAGGAGACGATGAATCTGACACTATAACTGTAACTGCATCTGGTGTAGAAGGAACTAATAGTTTATTCGTAGTAACTGATGAGGACTTAAACATTTTAGAAACCTCTGAAGATAATGAGTTCGATTTTGACGAAGCACCAGCAGGAATTTGTCTAATCTGGCACTTAAGTTATGAAGATGATGTGGTGCTTGATGATTTAGAAAACGCAGGAGAATTAACTGGGTGTTTTAACTTATCTAACCCTATTACTGTAGAAAGGTACGATGCACCTTACGGTGGAGAAATTGAAACTGATAGTGAAACAGAATTTTGCACTACTGATGGAAGCCCTGACATTGTAGAAGTAGAATTCGATGAAGACCCAGAAGGAACTAACGGAGTTTTCGTAATCACAGATGAAGAGTTGAATGTTTTAGGAACTCAGGTAGAAACTACATTTGATTTTGAAGGAGGTTCTCATGGTACTTGCTTAATCTGGTATTTAGCTTACGAAGAAAATGTCGATTTAGACATTACCAATGCCAATGAGTTATCAGGATGCTTCAGCCTTTCTAATTCTATAGAAATTACTAGAAATGGACCTGTTGGAGGAATATTGTCAACAGATGATAACACAAGCACATGTGCCTTAGACGGATTCTCAGATATCATAACATTTAACCTAGAAGGAGATGCTGGTTCAAATAGCCTTTATGTCATTACAGATGAAGAGTTAAATATTATAGGTACTAGTGAGTCTAATGAAATAGATTTTGAAGAAGCCGGAGCTGGTATTTGTTTAGTATGGCACTTATCTTATGAAGATGATGTAGACTTAGATATCACTAATGCTTCTGAACTAAGCGGATGTTTTAGTCTTTCTAACTCAGTAGAAATAAATAGAAGGGTAACTGTAGGAGGTGAAATTACTACAACAGATATGACAACTATCTGCGCAGATGATGGTTCTGCAGACCCCATAACTGTTACTTTAACAGGAAA
>CAZTVP010000633.1:0-1601 GCA_964616995.1 uncultured Comamonadaceae bacterium | reverse complement strand
TCTATGAGTAACTCCTCTCCTGAAACCTCATGATCTCCATTGATATAATTTCTGAATCCATCAGACATAGGCTCTAACGCTTGGAAAGATTCTACATCTGTCTGCTCAGCTGAAGCATCTGTTCTTCCTGCATGGAAAGGAACTTTCACATCTATACCAGCGTTTCTAGCAGCTTCCTCTATTCCAGCTGAACCAGCTAATACAACTAAATCAGCTATAGAAACTTGCTTACTTCCAGCACTAGCATTGAACTCTTTTTGAATTCCTTCTAATACATTAAGCACTTTAGCTAACTGCTCTGGGTTATTGGCTTCCCATTTGTTTTGAGGCGCTAGTCTGATTCTTCCGCCATTTGCACCGCCTCTCTTATCAGAAATTCTGAAGGTAGAAGCAGAAGCCCAAGCAGTAGAAACTAATTCACTAACGCTTAAACCTGAAGCTAACATTCTCTTTTTTAGCTCTTCAGCATCAGCATCAGTAATCATATCATAATCAGCTGCTGGAATAGGATCCATCCAGATCAGTTCTTCTGAGGGAACTTCTTCACCTAAATAAAGCTCTTTAGGCCCCATGTCTCTATGACAAAGCTTGAACCAAGCCTTAGCAAATGCCTCTTCAAATTCAGCTGGATTTTCTCTGAAACGCTTAGAAATTTCTAAATATTTAGGGTCCGTTTTAAGCGCTATATCTGCTGTACTCATCATAAGCGCCTGACTTAGATTAGCATCCCCGGCTTTAGGAGCCATGTCAGCATTAGAAGCTTCCGTAGGTGTCCACTGGTGAGCACCCGCTGGACTCTTAGTCAATTCCCAGTCATAATCAAGAAGTACTCTAAAGTAATCATGATCCCACTTGGTAGGATTTGGAGTCCATGCTCCTTCTAATCCACTCGTAATGGTATCATCTGCTACTCCTGATTGGAAAGAGTTTTTCCAACCTAATCCCTGCTCTTGGATAGCAGCTCCAGCTGGTTCTACTCCCACGTGAACAGGATCACCTGCACCGTGTGCTTTACCGAAAGTATGTCCTCCCGCTACTAACGCTACAGTTTCTTCATCGTTCATAGCCATTCTACCGAATGTCTCTCTGATATCATGTGCAGAGCCCATTGGGTCTGGGTTACCATTTGGTCCTTCTGGATTCACATAGATCAGCCCCATGTGAGCCGCTCCTACAGTAGCTTCTAGTTTCTGGTCTTCAGCATACCTAGCATCATTATCTAACCATTCTTTTTCATTTCCCCAATAAATATCTTTTTCAGGAGACCAGATGTCTTCTCTTCCTCCACCGAAACCGAAAGTCTTGAATCCCATAGATTCTAAAGCACAGTTTCCTGCTAGAATCAGGAGATCTGCCCAAGAAATTTTTCTTCCGTATTTCTGTTTGATTGGCCATAATAATAACCTTGCCTTATCCAAGTTTCCATTATCTGGCCAGCTATTTAGCGGTGCAAAACGCTGAGATCCACTTCCAGAACCTCCTCTACCATCTTGTATTCTGTAAGTACCGGCACTGTGCCATGCCATTCTAATAAAGAATGGGCCATAATGTCCATAGTCAGCAGGCCACCACTCCTGAGAGTCAGTCATTAAATCGTATAA
>CAZTVP010000632.1:0-1605 GCA_964616995.1 uncultured Comamonadaceae bacterium | reverse complement strand
CGTTTGTGTATCTATCTTCTTTAATGTCTAAGTAATCATAAGATCCAGTAGCTCTAATGAAAAGATTTTTGATAGGCTCATAATTAAGACTTAGATTGGTAATAGATCTATTTTCTGTAGTGAACCACTGTGTATTGTCTCTATAAGCTACTAGGTTAGGAATTTGACCATTCTGAAGGAAGTAATCACTTCTGTCATTATCATCCTCTAAAGACTCGGTTTCTTCAAAAACCGGATAAATTGGAAGCGCAGTACTCATGGCAGAACCTAAACCACCACTCCATGCAGCATCTACTCTTTCATTTTGTCCTCTACTTAAACTCTGAGAAAAGTTTATCTTGAATTTTTCAGAAACGTCAAAATCTAGGTTAGCACGTCCACTAATTCTTTCATAGCTGTTTCCTATAAAGAATGATTCATTATCGTCATAAGTGAAGTTTAAAAATGCTTTCACTTTTTCTGTCCCTTTATTGGCAGATAAGCTATACATCTGCTTCACACCTGTACCTAATGCTAGATCTACCCAATCCGTATCATACTGACTAGCTTCTAAGAAAGCTGCTTCTCTAACAGAAGCTGGGTCGTTAGCTGTAGAATAGTTCGGAAGCCATACATAACCAGTTCCTCCATCGTTTTCCCAAGCTTCTTGTCTAAGCTGTAAGTACTGTTCAGTGTTCAGCATTTCTGGAATACTGGCTGGAGTAGAAACACCTAAACGGCTGGTAAAGTCAAACGATAGACCTTTTTTAGTAGCTCTTTTCGTGGTAATTAAAACTACTCCATTAGCTCCTCTAGAACCGTAAATTCCTGTAGCGGCAGCATCTTTTAATATTTCTATACTTGCTATATCTTGGGGGTTAATGTTAGCTAGTGGGTTGTTATTCAGTGCTCCGCTATTTCCTCTTAAGAATTGATCTTGAGAAATAGGAATTCCGTCTATAACATAAAGCGGATCACCTCCAGCCGAAATAGAAGCTACACCTCTAATACGAATTAAACTTCCGGAGCCCGCTATACCAGAACCAGTAGAAACTTGTACACCTGCAGCCTGCCCTTGAAGCGCAGCTTCGAAACTAGGAACAGGAATATTTCCGATTTCTTTACCGTCTATACTTTCAATAGAACCAGTAACTTCTCTTTTTCGCTGTACTCCGTATCCAACTACTACAACTTCATCCGTGTAAATAGACTCACTTTTCAGTGATACGTTTACTTTCTTGGTTTCTCCAGCGGCTAAAGTAATCTCTTTCACTTCAGGAGTGTATCCTATAAAACTATAGGTGATTTTGTACGTTCCTGGTTCTAAGGTAAGGGTGTAGGCTCCGCTGATTTCAGAAGATGTAGAAAAGTTAGTGCCATCTACATAAATGTTCACTGCAGGCAGCCCTTCATTATCTTCATCAGTAACCATACCCGTAACCATCTGAGCATTCAAGTGATAAGCAGTAAAGCAGAAGAGCATTAGAAATAGCTTTCTCATGTTTTTAAATTGGTTTAAGGTTTTTTTTAATTGTAATCTAAAAATGTAGATTAACTCGGTACTTAATTATTTCATTATCATTAGAGTAGTGCTAAGAACTGTGCTCTTGTTTTCTAGCACTATTT
>CAZTVP010000631.1:0-1609 GCA_964616995.1 uncultured Comamonadaceae bacterium | reverse complement strand
ACCTGGAGATTTACTACTACTTCTAAGCGGTGATTTAGATAAGACCAGAAAGCAAATGAATGAGCTTCGTCTGAAGATGGGTTCTGACCTCGGACTCAGAGACCCGAATAATTTTAAACCACTTTGGGTACTGGACTTCCCGCTGTTAGAATGGGATGAAGAGACTGAGCGTTACCATGCTATGCACCACCCATTTACCAGTCCTAAACCTGAGCAAATGGACATTTTAGAGTCTAAACCAGGTGAGGTGAAAGCCAATGCGTATGACATGGTTATCAATGGTGTAGAGATAGGCGGAGGTTCTATTAGAATCCACGATAAAGCCATTCAAAGCAGAATGTTTGACCTCCTAGGGTTCTCTAAAGAGGAGGCGCAAGCTCAGTTTGGTTTCTTAATGAACGCCTTTGAGTACGGAGCTCCTCCACACGGTGGATTGGCGCTTGGATTTGATAGACTTTGTTCGCTATTCGGTGGGAGTGATTCAATCCGAGATTTCATAGCTTTCCCTAAGAATAACAGTGGTAGAGATGTCATGATAGACTCGCCTTCTCCTATAGACCAGGCGCAGTTAGACGAGTTGTTCTTGGATTCTACAGCTCCAGATTCTGAGGAATAATGGCACTCAAGTACAAGCGTTTATCTAATGCAGAACTAGGCGAGTTAAAGAAGGATTTTATAGATTTCTTAGCTGCACAAAGTATAACTGCACCCGACTGGCAGAAGATGATATCTGATGAGCCAGACCGCTGCCACAGTATCATAGAAGTGTTTTCTGACATCGTTTACGAAAAATCACTCGAGCGAATCAAATGCTTGGAAATCAAAAAAGACCTCCACTGGCAGGTGATGTGCTTTGGAGAAAAAGAAGCAGAAATGATAGCGCTCAGACTTCCAGAAGATTCCAAGTACAGTTTTACTTCACCAAGATTTAATCAGATGCTATCAGCAGGCAAGGTCACTTTAGAAGACATGAAAGCTGAGGTATTTACCGGTAAAAAATCATTCAAGGAAGAGCGCTCCATGGAGGTGTTTCTAGAAATGGAACGCGGTGGAATCCCATGCAGTGAAGCACTTTGGATTTTGCTTAAGAAGTTGGTTCCTAAGACTGAAGGGTAGGCTATCTCAACTTAATCATGTGCCAAAAAGTTGTTTTTGTTGGTGATTTGGCACATGAATAATTACTCCTTCCACTCTATTTTTCTCTTTCTTTCTTCTCTTCGTTGTTTGGCTACTCCTTTTTCTGTTTCAGACAGAATAGTAGAACTCGCTTTAGAAATACCTGAGAATAATCCTGCTGCGTAGATTCCTATGCTGCCTTGGAGCTGGGTTACGTATTGAGAAGATTGCCAGGTGTATTCAGCATTTTCATATTCATTATTGAACAGTTGAGACCTATCTGTCGGTAAAAACCCAGCATCCGAAGTAGAGTAAAAATGAGTCAACTTTAAAAAGACTCCTGCCTTAGCTCCACCCACGGATAGCACAGCTTCATTTACGATAGAATTGCCCTTGAAAATTTTAGCTTGTGAGAGCCAATTGTACATGTAGCTGTATCTGACATTTAAGAACTTATAACCTACTACAAGATGTCCACCAAAACCATAGGTGC
>CAZTVP010000630.1:0-1609 GCA_964616995.1 uncultured Comamonadaceae bacterium | reverse complement strand
CTAAGCACTAAGCACTAAGCACTAAGCACTAAGCACTAAGCACTAAGCACTAAGAATACTCGGGAAATCTCTCATATTCAGGCTTGATCTCCTTCCAGTTAGAAGTTCGATAAATACCTCTAATGAATAGAAAAACTAAGAAAAGACTGGCCAATCCTAGATAAACAGAAACTTCCGTAGATTCTACTTGTTCTTCAGTAATCCAGTCCGTGTGTTGCGCAGCGTAATACCCTAAAACTCCAGCCGCATTATTAAGAAAATGAGCTAACACCGCAAGCCAAATACTGCCTCCATAAACCATCAAATACCCGAAAAATGCCCCGAGTAACATACGCGGAATAAACCCAAAAAACTGAAAATGAATAGCACTAAAGATGGCAGCAGATATCCAAATAGCCAGATGTGTGTTCTTAAAAGCCTTGGCCAGCTGAGTCTGGAGCACTCCACGAAATAAAAACTCCTCACACACTCCTGGAAGTACGGCTACTAAAAAGAGATTGAGAATTAGGTCTGAAGGACTTTCCATAGTGAGTAATACTTTTAGTATCTCCGCAGATTCATCCTCAAGTTTTTTAAGTGCTTCGAATATTCCACCTTGGTCTTCCAGCAGAAGCTGATTCAATTCTCCAGTGTAAGCTACTATCCCCAAGGCACAAATAGCTGTTAGAATGGTAAGAATGACATGCAGAATCTTGGGTTTGTGAATAAGAAAATTGACCACAGATTTTCTTCCATACAGTACAGAGAAGAAAAGCGCAGGCAAAAGGAAACCTCCCACCTGAGAGAACATTGACTGGAGCTGAAGTCCAGTTTTTTCTTGTAAATCTATGTCTAAGGCAGTACAAATTCCCACAGCTATTAATGAAAAAACTATTATACTCACTATGGTTATGAGCATCAGCACCGCTACTCTGCCTATAGGATGTGTATTATGCATGGAAGGGTTATTCATATTACCTTTGCATTTTTAAAATTTAAGGTTGGTAAAAATAGCCGATATAGAATTAGGAGATTTCCCACTGTTACTTGCACCTATGGAAGATGTAAGTGACCCTCCTTTTCGTGCGCTGTGCAAAAAATATGGTGCCGACCTCATGTACACAGAATTCATCTCTTCAGAGGGATTGATAAGAGATGCGGCTAAAAGCGTACAAAAGCTAGATATCTTCGAATACGAGAGACCTATTGGTATCCAAATTTTTGGGTCTAACATAGAATCTATGCGAAGGGCCACGGAGGTTACGGAACAGGCCAATCCAAATATCATAGATATCAATTATGGATGCCCTGTGAAGAAGGTGGCTTGTAAAGGCGCAGGTGCTGGAATCCTTCAGGATATTCCTAAGATGGTAGAAATGACTAAGGAAATAGTTAATTCTACTGAGTTACCGGTCACCGTTAAAACTAGGCTGGGCTGGGATGATAATTCTAAGTACATTGTAGAAGTAGCGGAGAGACTACAGGATGTGGGCATTAAGGCCATTTCTATCCATGGCAGAACTAGAAAGCAGATGTATAAGGGAGATGCCGACTGGACGCTCATCTCTGAAGTAGCCAATAATCCTAGGATGCATATTCCTGTTTTTGGCAATGGTGATATTACTACACC
>CAZTVP010000629.1:0-1612 GCA_964616995.1 uncultured Comamonadaceae bacterium | reverse complement strand
TGAAGTAATCTATGACTAGGTTGTGCGCTATTCGTAACACCCATGGAAGGAATTTTCCTTGGTCGTTATATTTTCCTTTGCGCAGCGTATTAATTACCTTAATGAAACAGTCTTGGAAGATGTCTTCCGCCACCTCTCTGTCTTTCACCATAAGGTAAATCTTTGTATAAACCTTGTCCTTGTGACGCGCCATTAACTGCTCGAACGCAGCATCTTTTCCTGAAATATAAAGTGTTACCAACTCCTGGTCTGTGCATTTTGAAAAATCCATAGCTTCTCCTTTTAAATTAATAAATCGTAAAATTTTAAAAAGTAGAATCTATCCTATATGCAGTTGGTTTTTTATGATGTGTATTCTGTATAAACGGTGTGTTTTAAAACTTATTGCACCGCTACAAAAAAAATATTGTTATCTAACAAATATACAATACATTCGTCAGTCACCCTACCTTATACTACGGGTAGATATGTTAAAAGTTAAAAATTAGGACATCATCCTACAGTCGTAACCTACACAGTTAGAACAGCATGGCGGAGAAATTTATAGAGGTCAAAGGTGCGGAAGTACATAATCTAAAAAAGATAGATGTCAAAATCCCTCAGAATAAATTTGTGGTAATCAGTGGATTATCTGGTTCTGGAAAGTCCTCATTGGCTTTTGACACGCTGTATGCAGAAGGTCAGCGAAGGTATGTAGAGAGCTTGAGTAGTTATGCTCGACAATTCTTAGGAAGATTCGACAAGCCTAAGGTAGAATACATCAAAGGAATAGCTCCAGCTATAGCCATAGAACAAAAAGTAATCTCTACCAATGCCCGCTCCACAGTAGGCAGTGTTACTGAAATTTATGATTACCTCAGACTACTATACGTAAGAATAGGAAAAACATTCAGCCCTGTTTCGGGTATGGAAGTAAAAAAGCACTCTACTTCTGATGTTATTCAGTTCATAAAAGAAAGACCAGAAGGACAGAAATTAGTAATTACGTCACCTATAGTTACTCCTAAAGACAGAACAGCTAAAAAGCATGTAGAAATTATGCTTCAGCAGGGATATGCTAGAGTGTATGACGGAAAGAGCTTCATAAACATAGAGGAGCTTGATATAAAGAAAGGATTTGAAGGATATCACCTGCTTATAGATAGACTGAAAACTTCTAATAATCAAGAAGAATTAAAACGCATAGGAGATTCCAGCGACTTAGCCTTCTTTGAAGGTAGAGGAGAGCTCACTCTTTGGTTCCCTGATACAGACGAGAAGGTAGAGCTCAATAACCGTTTCGAAATGGATGGAATGGAATTCGAAGAGCCTACCATTCACTTTTTTAACTTCAATAATCCTATAGGAGCCTGTAAGAGATGTGAGGGATTTGGGAAAGTAATAGGAATAGATGAAGATTTAGTCATTCCAGATAAATCTAAGTCTGTTTATGATGATGCTGTAGCAGCATGGAAAGGAGATAAGATGAGCGAATGGAAAGACCAAGTCATATACAATGCTGAAAAATCGAAATTTCCTATTCATAAACCCATTCATGAGCTTACTGAAAAACAGTACAACATGCTATGGGAAGGAAGCAAATACTTCTCTGGCATAAATGAGTTCTTCAGCT
>CAZTVP010000628.1:0-1615 GCA_964616995.1 uncultured Comamonadaceae bacterium | reverse complement strand
AGCCTTACAATCTGACTTAGATGATGTACTGGTGGCTACAGATGACACTAGAATTTTGGAACATGTGATTTCTCATAGAGCCAAAGCAGTCATGACTGATAAAAACCATGTTTCAGGAACAGATAGGTGTTTAGAAGCCGCGGTGCAATGTTCTCCTGCTCCACACGGAATCATAAACATCCAAGGAGACGAGCCGTTCGTATCTCCGGAAGTAATTAATGCCTTAAGTCATTTGCTACGCAATGAAGACGTCAACCTCTGCACACTCATTAAGGATTTTAGTTCAGACACAGATTTAACCAATCCGAATCGAGTGAAAGTAACCATAGGAGAAGATGGTAAAGCCAAATCATTTTCTAGAAAGATTCTGAATGAAAACCTCAAGCAGTATCAACACCTAGGATTATATGGTTATTCCTTAGAAACACTAAAAGAAATCACTCAGCTGCCTCCTTCTCCACTAGAGTTAGAAGAGAAACTAGAACAGCTCCGGTGGAACGAAAACGGGTATGCCATTCATACCGCTCATGTACAAGAAGATTCCGTATGTGTGGATACTCCTGAAGACTTGGAGAAGGCACGTGAACTGGCAGTAAAAATTGAAGGAAAAACCAACTCATCTTTCTAGAGTGAGTTGTAGTATTTTCGTGAAGTCGAGTAAACCGATATCCTTTCTGAATTGAAAAAGTTACAGCCACTGTGGTCATACCTTGATCGTAATGTTTATCTCCTATATGGATTAACTTTCCTATTGGCCACGGTAGCCCTATTTGCCAATTTAGGAATGCTTCCATTACTGGCAGATGAACCCACACGGGCTGTGGTGGCTTTAGAAATGCTCTACTCAGAAAACTACTGGGTTCCCACACTTTATGGAGAAAACTATTACAATAAACCTCCTTTCTATAACTGGCTTATTCTAGGGCTTTTTCAGTTGACAGGTTCTTTCTCTGAATGGGTCATTCGATTGCCTTCCGCTATTCCTTTTCTGCTGTACTGTTTGACCATATTCTTCGGGGTGAGAAAATATACTTCAGACCGCACGGCCTTTCTGGCTGCCGGAATGTTTTTTACATGTGGTAGGCTGCTTGTCTATGCCTCACTACTTGGTCATATAGACTTGTTTTACTCTTGGTTAGTATTTATCTCCTTCTTAGTGTTCATTGAAGCTTTAGAAGCAAAAAACTGGTGGAAATTTTACTTAATTACTTATCTCATAGCTGCAGTTACTTTTCTCTGCAAAGGTCTTCCAACAGTGGTTTTTCAAGGGTTTACGATTGTAGCACTGCTGCTCTACACCAGACAGTTCAAACGGTTTTTTAGTGTGCAGCATTTCTTAGGGATATTGCTGTTTAGCGTTTTAGTAGGCGGTTATTTTTATATGTACAATCTCCATCAGCCAGTGGAAGGATGGACTAAAATGTGGAGTGAAAGCACACAGCGTACTGCCATAGACCAGCCGTGGTATAACACCATTTTGAACATCATAAAATTCCCTGTAGATCATCTGTATCACTTGGCTCCTTGGAGTTTATTCATAGTGTTTTTAGGGACGAAGGACACGCGAGCACATCTCTGGAATATTCGGTGTCTAAGATTAATGAAGCTACTTCTG
>CAZTVP010000627.1:0-1615 GCA_964616995.1 uncultured Comamonadaceae bacterium | reverse complement strand
AGGAGAAGAAAGTACGCTAAGAGATAAGCTAGATATACAAAAAGGAACTATCATCACTGAGAATTGGACCACTAATGCCAAGAATATTCTAGTAGAACATTATAGAGAAAAAGGATTCTATGATGCAGACATAAGTGTTATTTCAGAAGAAGACCCTATTAGCCCGAATACATCAAAGCTAAGGATAGAAATAGAGAAAGGAAGAAGAGTAAAAATAGCAGAGATAGTTTTCGAAGATCCAGAGAAGTTTCCAGATAGGAAATTGCGCAGCAAGCTAAAAGAGACCAAAAGAAGACGATGGTATAGATTCCTTAAA
This sequence comes from uncultured Comamonadaceae bacterium, assembly GCA_964616995.1. GTDB lineage: Bacteria > Bacteroidota > Bacteroidia > Flavobacteriales_D > Sanyastnellaceae > ASP10-05a. The sequence continues at coordinate 1,299 of CAZTVP010000627.1, read as the reverse complement.
AGTTCTAAGCTCATAGAAGAGAACTTAGAAATGGATAAGGCCATGCTCACCCAGTTTTATAATGAGAAAGGATATAAGAACTTTAAAATTCTAAGTGATTCTATCTATAGAACAGAAGATGGTCTACTAGGTCTCAAGTTCGATATAGATGAAGGACAGCAGTTTTACTTCGGGGATATTGATATTTTCGGTAATACCAAGTACAACTCTGATACGTTAAAGAACATCCTAAAAATCAAGCCAGGTGATGTCTATAACCAGACTCTACTTGAAACTAGAGTGTATTCTAATCCAAGTGGTATAGACATTAGTTCGCTATACATGGATCAGGGTTATCTGACTTTTCAGCCAGTCATTACTGAGACGAGTGTAAAAGGAGATACCGTAGATATAGAGATTTTACTTTATGAAGGAAAACAGTTTAAGGTAGGAGATGTATCAGTAGTCGGGAATGATAAGACGAACGATCATGTAATCTACAGAGAGATTAGAACCAAGCCAGGAGATCTATTCAGCAGAAGTAACATTATAAGAACACAGAGGGAGCTTTCTAACTTAGGTTACTTCGCTCCTGAAGGTTTTGATGTTCAGATAGAACAAAATGAAGCCGAAGGAACTGTAGATTTAACTTACGTAGTGCAAGAAAGGCCAAGTGATCAAATCCAATTATCAGGAGGATTCGGTGCGGGAAGAGTAGTGGGAACGCTAGGACTAAGTTTTTCAAACTTTAGTGCTAGAAATATGTTCAAGAAAAGCGCTTGGAGACCGATACCCACAGGAGATGGTCAGCGACTTTCGGTTCAGGGACAGTCTAATGGAGTATTCTTTCAATCACTAAGTGCTTCATTTACTGAACCTTGGTTGGGTGGAAAAAAGCCAAACTCACTGTCACTTAGTTATTCTAGAACTAGGGTGAACCAAACAGGTGTGTCAGTTTTGGATGATGAAGGAAATAGAAATCCTGATCTGAACATGATGCGTCTTCAGGGAGGTTCCATCGGATTCGGAACTAGACTGAAAATTCCAGATGATTACTTTTTACTCTTAGGAAATATCAGTTATCAGCGTTTTGATCTATTTAAATATTCTCAGTTAGGTAGTTTGTTCAACACTGGTATCGCGCATAACTTGGCTTTAAGTGGAACTTTACAGCGTAACTCTGTTTCTGAGCCTATTTATCCTACGTATGGTTCTACGGTAAAGCTATTTGCTAAAGCTACATTCCCGTACTCTGCAGTGAGGGGAGATGATTTTATCTATGCTGATGCTCAGGATAGGTACAGATGGGTAGAATACTAT
>CAZTVP010000626.1:0-1630 GCA_964616995.1 uncultured Comamonadaceae bacterium | reverse complement strand
AAATCTGAGGAGTATCAGTATAACAAGGTTTTCTCTAAGGATAAAGGAAAACTCTTTCCACTAGGGCAGTTCAAGCTAGGAGAAATGCTCTACATGAATGGAAAATACAAAGACGCCATTAGAGCATTTAAGAAATTCAAACGGAAGAAAAAGAAAGACGTAGATGAATCTTTTTATCTGCTGGCAGAACAGTGGGTGAAGACGGCCACATTTGCTAAAAATACTGAAAATGCATTACTCGAGACAGAGGTAAAAGACCTTCCAGATATCGTAAATGAAGGTGAACTCCAGCTTTCTCCGTGCAGCCAGAATTCTACTCTATATCTATCGGCTTATTCAGAATTAGATGAGTTCTTAGAGCTGAACAGCATTCAAATGGACGATTCAGCTGGCTGGAAGAAGAATAAGCTAGTAGTCCTCGGATTAACAGAAAAAGTAGATATAGCTAATCTTACTTTCGGAAACGGAAATCAGGTTTGGTTTAGCGTATGCCATGGAGACACTTGTGAAATATACAGTGGCGAGTTAGAAGCTGAGGTGATTCAGAATAGTGCACCGCTAAGTTTAGATTTAAAGGGTACTTACAAGAGCATGCCTCATTATTTTAAACAGGGAGAAAAAGAAGGACTTTTCTTTATTTCCACAGCAGAAGGCGGGTTTGGAGGAAAAGATATCTGGTTCGTAGAAAAGAGAAATGACTCTTGGGCTGAACCCACTAATCTAGGTGGGAAGATTAACACTCCTGGAGATGATGTAGCTCCGTTTTATTCTGATGGAAAGCTGTTTTTTAGTTCTAACTGGCATAATGGATTCGGAGGCTTTGATATCGTTTTCTCAGAAGGATGGTTAGGAAGCTGGAAAGAGGTAAGAAACCCCGGTAAACCACTGAATAGCAGTTATCATGATCTGTACTATAGTTATGATCCTGCGTCTAAAATAGGTTGGTTCTCGAGTAATAGAATTTCTGATGATAACTTAGCCAGCCAAACCTGCTGCAGTAAGATTTACAAGTTTGAATACACAGATTCTCTCCAAGTAGAAGGTCAGAGTTTTAAGGATTTAGCTGAGCTGAATAAGTACCTTCCAGTAACGCTTTATTTCCATAATGATGAGCCCAATCCACGTACGCGACTGGTAGAAACGGAATTCAATTATTTGACTACTTATGAGAAGTACCTGGGATTGCAATCCACTTACGTCAAAGAAAATTCACGCGGTGCTAGAGGAGAAGCTAAGGTAGATGCTGAACTGGATGTAGAGGAGTTTTTCGAGCAGTTCGTTCAGAAAGGGGTTTCTGATTTAGCACTGTTTTCTGAGCTGCTGCGCAAAGAATTAGAATCAGGAAAAAGCGTGGAATTGGAAGTGAAAGGATACGCCAGTCCCAGAGCTAAGTCAGATTACAATGAAAAGCTCAGTAGAAGAAGAATCAGTAGTCTAGTCAATTATTTAAAAGAATATGAAGGTGGAATTTTTAAGTCTTACCTAGAAGACAAAGCTTTTAATGGAGCTAGACTGAGTATCATTGAAAATCCATTTGGTGAAGAAGCTGCAGCTTCAGGAGTAAGTGATGTGCTAGAAGATGAAAAAGAATCCATTTACAGCCGAGCAGCACGACTTGAAAGAAAAATAG
>CAZTVP010000625.1:0-1639 GCA_964616995.1 uncultured Comamonadaceae bacterium | reverse complement strand
GGATTTTATAGAGTCTTTTTTAATGATGTATGACCAAGGTGGCGACCTGCCCATGTGGGAACTGGCGGGAAATTACACGCACTGTATGATTGGATATAATGCCGTGCCTGTGATAGTGGATGCGTACATGAAAGGAATTACGGATTTCGATACTAAAAAAGCCTTGGAAGCTATGATTAAAACTTCTGTGGAACCTGAATTCGGGAAACAGTATTTCCGAGAAAAAGGCTACATAGCCATGGGAGACGAGGGAGAATCGGTATCCAAAAACTTAGAATACGCCTATAATGACTGGTGCATAGCGGTTTTTGCTGAAGCGTTAGGTGAAACCGAAATAGCCGAGACTTACTTTAGAAGTGCTCAGTATTACAAGAACACCATAGATGCGGAGGAAGGCTATGCTCGGGCTAAGAGAAATGGGGATTGGATTTCGCCTTTTGACCCAGCAGAAGTGAATTTCAATTTTACAGAAGCCAATTCGTATCAGTACAGCTTCTTTGTACCTCAAGATGTGAGCGGACTTATAGAACATGTGGGAGGAGAAGAACGATTCAATGGGTTATTAGATGTTCTTTTCACTGCTCCTATGGATTTATCGGGGAGACATCAGCCAGATATTACGGGATTGATAGGTCAGTACGCGCATGGAAATGAGCCAAGTCACCACATGGCTTACTTGTACAATTACAGCGGTCAGCCTTGGAAAACACAGCAGCGCACACAAGAAATTCTTACTGATTTATATCAGCCAGCACCAGATGGTCTTTGTGGAAATGAGGATTGCGGTCAGATGAGCAGTTGGTACGTGTTAAGCACACTGGGAATTTACTCCGTAACTCCTGGAAGCGTGGAATATGCTTTAACGGCTCCTTTAGTAGATTCTGCTGAAGTGAGTTTAGAAAACGGTAACGTATTTAGCATAATAACATCATGGACTTCAGATGATGACATAACTGCTGACACTCCGCGTTACATCCAGTCTGTGACTTATAACGGAAAGCCATGGAACAAAGGTTTCATAACCCATGACATGATTATGAATGGTGGAGTTCTAGCGGTGCAATTAGGAAGTGAACCAAACACCTCTTGGGCTGCTGCTTCAAAAGACCGTCCTACTTCTACCATTAATGGTTATGAAATTACAGCTGCTCCTACCATAACTGCTAACCGAAGTTTCACAGAAAGCACAGAGGTAATCATCACTTCTGAAAAAGGAGCCAGAACAGAGTTCAGAACTATTCAAAACGGAGAAGCTTCAGAATGGCAACTTTACAAATCACCATTTACCATTTCGGAAACCACTGGAGTAGAAGCCAGAAGTCATAAACAAGGCACTTCAGCTAGCGGAACTGTGAAAGGAGTTTTCGTAAAACGAAATGCGGACTGGAGCATAGAACTATTTACTGAATACAATAATCAATACACAGGAGGTGGAGATATGGCACTTATAGACGGCATACGTTCTAAACCTGATTTTAAAAGCGGAGATTTTCAAGGCTACTGGGGAGAAGACCTGGAAGCAGTAGTAGATTTAGGAGTAAAAACTACCATTTCTAAGATTTACCTCAGCTACTTAAAGGATACCAGACCATGGATTTTTCCTCCTAGCCAAGTAATTATAGAAACAAGTTCAGACAAA
>CAZTVP010000624.1:0-1641 GCA_964616995.1 uncultured Comamonadaceae bacterium | reverse complement strand
TTTTAGTCCTCTCTTTTTTCTTTACTAGTCAAGCATTTAGTCAAACTAATGATGCCACTATAGTAGAAATTACGGAGCTAACACCTAACTCTTTTAAAGAAATTATGCTCTCTAGCTTAGAGAACGATAATTTAAATATTGAAGAAGCTTGTGTGCCAGCAGAAGTGCTGTGTGTCCAGTACACAGGGGAAAACACAGCTCATAAAGACGAAGAAATCCTTTCTTTTTTCTCAGAATTCTCTAACCTAGGGGAAGTAAAAATACTGGCTAATCACTCGGTAGACGACTTTAGAGAAAAGTGTCACCAAGCCAGAATCGGTAAATAATAGCAGATGAACATGAAAAGACTAAGTAAGTTTTTATTCATAGGAGCTTTGTGTTTTGCTACGCAAAACATTAATGCCCAGCTCACACTAGACCAAGATATTACACCTGAAGCAGCTGCTCAACAGCTAGTAGGTGCTGGTGTAGCCATTACCAATGTGAATGTAGTAGCCGCTGATAGCTCTTGGGCATATTATTACAACCAAAATACTGAGCTAGACTCGCCTGAGGGATTACTGCTAACCACTGGTAAAGCCCGAAACGCTATAGTGGTAGATGGCGAAAATGGAACGGGGCTACCTATTTTAGAAAATCAAACAGAGTGCATCAACTGTGATGAGTTTGACAATGATTTCCCCGGAAATGATCTATTAGATTTAGTAAATGACAGAACTACATTCGATGCTACCTACTTTGAATTTGATGTAAAGGTTCAAGGAGACAGCTTATCATTTGATTTCACATTTGCGTCTGAGGAGTATGAAGAATGGGTAGGGTCAGCTTTTAATGATGTATTTGGATTCTTTATTACTGGACCTGGAGGTTTTAACGATGTGAACATAGCTCTCATCCCAGAAACCAATGAACCTGTGGCCATCAACAGTGTCAATCAGATTTTCAACTCTGAATTCTATTATGACAACAGAAACCCACTAGGACAAAATATTCAGTATGACGGATTTACGGTAGGATTAAAGGCGGAAGTAGGAAACCTTATTCCATGTGAAACTTACACACTGAAATTAATCATAGCCGATGGTACAGATAGACTTTATGATTCAGCCGTTTTCGTAGAGACTATTTCATCTAACTTTAGTGACATAGTTACTAGCACAGATGGAGGAACTCCCTACATGATAGAAGGTTGTAATAATGGGCAAATTACTTTCATAGCAGACGAGGTTTTAGATGTTGACCAAGATATTCTCTACAGCTTCGGTGGAACAGCCGATATTTTTAATGATTATACTACATCTCCATCTCTAGGAGATAACACACCACTGAACACTCAAACTATAACTATTCCCGCTAACGCTGAAAGTGCAAGTATAGACGTAACTCCAATAGACGATGGAGTAACAGAGGGAGAGGAATTCATAACTCTCTATGTTATAAACACTGTATGTGATGTAGACATACAAGACTCAGTGAGATTCGCTATTAGAGACTCACTTGAGTTAGACATCTTCCCACAACAAGTAGAAATATGTGAAGGAGAAGAAGTAACCCTTTCCGGGGTTTCAGATACAAATGGCGATTTTCTTTTCAGTTGGGAACCTGCAGAGTTCGTAGATTCCCCTAATAGTTTAGTTACTA
>CAZTVP010000623.1:0-1643 GCA_964616995.1 uncultured Comamonadaceae bacterium | reverse complement strand
GATTTTTCACTTTGTAATGGGTTTTGTGCTTGAACTTAAAAATAATAGCTCAAGAGAAGTAAAATATGCTGCCTATAAAGGAAGTGCTAATGCTTCATGGGTGAGCAGAAACATGATTATTTCAGGAATAGTAATTCTTCTTTTCTTAGGCCTTCACTTTTATGATTTCTGGATTCATGAAATCAAAGTGAAGTATGTTCAAGGCGATATGACAGGGCTTAACGCTGAAGGTGGATTCAGATATTTTGAAGAACTACAGCACAAATTTGATGGAGATATCGTAAGAATGGCGTTGTATGTTCTTTCGTTCGTATTCTTAGCGCTTCACTTAAATCACGGTTTTGAATCTGCTTGGCAGTCTATGGGTGCACGGAGTAAAAAATACACTCCTGCTATCAAGAAAATCGGAGTGGCTTACTCAGTTCTCGTTCCTCTAGGATTCATTTTCATAGCTGTTTACCACTACGTAACTCAACTTTAATAACCACTTTAAAAGACAACTCAGATGACACTTAATTCCAATATTCCAGGAGGTCCTTTAAAAGACAAGTGGACAAAACATAAGAACGATATTAACTTGGTAAACCCTGCCAATAAGCGTAACATAGACGTTATAGTAGTAGGTACAGGATTAGCAGGAGCATCTGCTTCAGCATCACTTGCAGAGCTTGGTTACAATGTGAAAACATTCTGTTTCCAAGATTCTCCACGTAGAGCACACTCTATAGCTGCGCAAGGAGGAATTAATGCTGCCAAGAATTACCAAGGAGACGGTGATTCAGTTTACAGATTATTCTACGATACTATAAAAGGTGGCGACTACAGAAGTAGAGAAGCCAATGTTTACAGACTGGCAGAAGTTTCAGCTAATATCATAGACCAGTGTGTAGCACAGGGAGTTCCTTTTGCCAGAGATTACGGAGGTTTATTAGATAACCGTTCTTTTGGAGGGGTTCTCGTTTCTAGAACATTTTACGCTAAAGGACAAACGGGTCAGCAGTTATTATTAGGAGCTTACTCTGCTCTTTCTAGGCAAATAGCCAAAGGAAAAGTAGAAATGTACAACCGTCATGAAATGCTAGACTTAGTAAAAGTAGATGGTAAGGCCAGAGGTATTATAGCTAGAAACTTGGTAACAGGAGAAATCCAAAGACATTCAGCTCATGCAGTAGTGCTGGCTTCTGGTGGATATGGAAACGTGTTCTTCCTTTCTACCAATGCCATGGGTTCTAATGTGACTGCTGCTTGGAAGGCACATAAGAAAGGTGCTCACATGGCTAATCCATGTTTCACACAGATACACCCTACGTGTATTCCTGTTTCTGGAGGATTCCAGTCTAAGCTTACACTAATGTCTGAGTCGCTTAGAAACGATGGTAGAATTTGGGTTCCTAAGAAATTAGAAGACGCCAAGGCTATTCAAGCTGGTACGCTTCAAGGAAAAGATATACCTGAGGAGGATAGAGATTATTACTTAGAAAGAAGGTATCCAGCATTCGGAAACTTGGTTCCTAGAGATGTGGCTTCACGTGCAGCTAAAGAAAGATGTGATGCAGGCTACGGAGTGAATAAAATGGGTGAGGCAGTTTACCTTGATTTTAAATCTGCCATTATCCGTTACGGAAAAGAGGAAGCTTATGTAC
>CAZTVP010000622.1:0-1649 GCA_964616995.1 uncultured Comamonadaceae bacterium | reverse complement strand
AAATTCGATATTACTGGTTTCGAAGTCATTTACGGTTAAAGCTCTTTGTATTCCCGCCCATCTGGTGTCTGGTTCAGCTAGCAAACCATCAGGAGTTAATCCAGATGATTCTAAGGGTCTATCAGGATGATCTGATGGTAAGTCATAGTTGTATTGTCCTCTTTCCTCTGGGTAATAGTTAATGTCTAGCGTAGCAATATTCCTAGGAGTTCCAGGAGCAAGCTCTCTATCAGGGAATACCTCTTCTTCTAGAATTTCTCTAGATCTGTGGTCACTTCTAACTGTGGCATCTACTCCTTCTATTCCTGCATTAGGCTGGTAAAATAACGGGTCAATTTGGTACCAGCTCATTTTACCTCTATTTACATTGACTATGATACTATCTTCAAACTGAGCTTCTGGAAAAAGGTCTAGTTGATTCCTAGGTGTACTGGCTAGATACCACTGGTTTAGAGCTCGCAGGTCTATGGTGGACTGACTTCCTTCAAAATCATCTATATAAGCATTTCCATTTCTGCCTATAGCCCTAGAATAACCTGGTATTAAATAGGCTCCTTCAGCGTTAAAATCTATGGTAGATTCTGCTTTAGTTTCATAGAATGGAAGTTTATCTACTAGTGTGGTAAGAAATCTACTTTCAGTTCTATACTGGATGTCTGCACCTACTATGGTATTGTTAACTGGTTCGTCTCCTATGTTTATTTTTTGTGTTAAAGGCCTTTCTCTGAGGTTTAACATGGTAGCACCAATGTTAAAATTCTCATTGACTTCATAGTCAAATCTTGTTCCTAATAGAGTTCGGGTTTGAATATTAAAAAGCGAGTTACTTTCCAGGGAGACATTTATGGGTGTACCGCTCTCGAGTAGATTCTCATTTAGAATTCTTACTCTTCCTAAATTATAATCTACTGTGTAATCTTGATTTTCTGTAAGTCTTACTCCTCCGGCTGTAACAGTGACAGAACCCTGAGGTATGTTTATGGCACTCAGGCTAATTTCACTTCCTGAGCTTGATTTGTATTGACCTCTAATACTAAATCTGTTTTTAGCGGGAATCTGCTGAGCTGCTGTCTTAGTACTATCATATAGTTCTGTGAATACCACTTGATTTATGAGCGCTTCTATTTCTGGGTCAGAAAGGCCATATACAGCTGCTGAATCTTGAATGTATTTTATGAGGTGATCACCGAATGGCTCTACGGTAGGAAGAAATAATCGTCCGTTTTGTGAGTTGATTAAACCACCTTGAGTAGCTGCATTATCTACGTAATCGAAAACACCATCTTGATATGGTTCACCATTGACATTGATCTTATCCATATCTAACACCTGAAGGAGTAATTTACCATCTAGTGGATCTCTGGGAATATAGTTTTGATCTATTCCTGTGGCTGGATTGTTATACCAAACGTCAAGTCTAAAGTCTTCTGAGTTTACTCCGAATGCCCCCATAGAGTAAACGTTTTTCATCATTAGATCCCATAGAGGTGCTGGGTTTCCTTGAGCATCCACTACTTGTGTAATGGAACTCTTCAGCATCTTTAGAATTAGTGCATCTGGAGCGGTAATTCCATCTTGAGAAAGAGTTCCTACTTGGTAGGTGTTACCTCCTTCAGTATATTCATAGGCTACTGCTAATACTTCAGCAT
>CAZTVP010000621.1:0-1649 GCA_964616995.1 uncultured Comamonadaceae bacterium | reverse complement strand
AGAGATGAACTAGTTTTCCAGAAAGCACTGGAACTAGAAACTCCTGTAGTTTGTAGTATGGGAGGCGGTTATTCTGAGGACATTAGAATTATAGTAGATGCTCATGCCAATACATTTAGATTGGCTCAGGATTTATTCTTTTGAATAAAAGAAATCCCTAATCCCTCGCACTGCTTCTTCAGCAGCTTCGGTATTTGGTTTATTGGGAAGGTCCGTGGCTTTGAACAACTCTTTTAGTTCATCTACTAAATCTTCTGAACGCTGAATCAGTTCACCGAACTCATATTCATGACTTCTCACTCCTAGTAGAAAATCTCTTTCGGGTCTTCGGATGAAGAGTTCTCCTTTTTGTACAATATCCTTAGCCGTAAAAAGCAGTCTAAATGTATGCATGAGAAACTTTCCATCATATTCTCCTGCACGGAATTCCTTATGGGCTTTTACTCTGTCCGATTTCCATCTGAAAAAAGACTGGTATTCTTTCAAATATTTGGTGTAAGCCAGCTTATCAAATACCATAAAACCCTTGAATTCGTCTTCAGTATTTTCAGAGGTAATAATTTCATTTTGAGAGTTTAACTCCAAGCCTCCAATTCCATTCGAGCTCCATAAACTATAAATTCCTTTTTCCACGTCCACAGCTGAAGCTGTTACCTCATTCACATTTATATTGGAATCATTTAAAGGAACTTTTCCTCCATTTTCAAGCACGTAACAAAACTCCAAGAAGGACTTCAACTCTTCTTCTTCAGGGATAGAGATTCTCTTTTTAAGATTGTATGCCTTTCTGATTTGACCGAGGGCATAACCTGTATAAGAAGCCAAACACTGCTTAGTTAAGTAATCCTCAGCTTTGAACTTATGAAACAACTCATGACGCTCACGGATATTTTCCTCAGGAAAAGCTAAAAATTCCAAGACTGTAGGATTGGCTTTGAGCAGAAGTGTCTTGAACTTTTCTAGCTCAAAATACGACTGGTCATTGCTCTCATCACTAACTTCTAGCGGAAAATTCTGTGAATAAAACGCTGACTTGTCAGCTACAAAAACTCCTCTAAAATCCTCATCAGATTCAGGAGTATTTAATCCATACGCATGACTGCCTGCTAAGGCACTTAGAACTACTTGGCCAGGTAAATGAAGGTTCATCTCTGGCAAATGTAAATTGAAAAAATGTAGGTTATGCTACTCGAATCACATTAAGAAGGTGACCCATCTGCTCTTTTTTCACTTTTAGGTATCCTTCATTCTTCTCGTGAGCTGGAATCACATGTGGAACTCTCTCTACCAATTCTATTCCCGTTCCTTCGAAGATTTTCATCTTGTTAGGATTATTGGTTAAGAGTCTAATTTTATCTACTCCTAAAGTTCTGTACATATTCAGCGCTATGTTAAAGTCTCTATCATCAGTCCCGAATCCTAGTGCGTGATTGGCTTCTATGGTATCCATACCAGTATCTTGGAGGTTGTAAGCTTTCATCTTATTGATAAGCCCTATTCCTCTTCCCTCTTGTCTTAGATAAAGTAGAACTCCACCTTCAGCACCTATTTTATCCAATGAAATTTCTAGCTGCTCACCACAGTCACATCTAGCCGAACCGAATAAATCTCCAGTTAAACACTCACTATGCACTCTAGTTAACACTGGC
>CAZTVP010000620.1:0-1654 GCA_964616995.1 uncultured Comamonadaceae bacterium | reverse complement strand
TAGCTTAGAACTGCTAATTCCTACTTGGTCTAGTCTCCCAAATTTTAGTCGGATATCATAGTAGGTGTTCATGTTGTCTAGTCCTACCACATCATAACCTTCTGAAAGAAGTTTATTAACGGTGTGAAAACCGATGAACCCAGCTGCTCCTGTGACTAAGATTTTTTTCATTTAGAAAGAGTATTGCACCGCGAATAAAAAACCAACTTATCCGCAAAGCGCGTCAAATATAACCAACTGCCAATGACTTAACCTCTAAAGAAAATCATTAGCCAGGTTAGCCAGTTCAGAACGTTCTCCTTTCTCTAATGTCACGTGACAATACAAGTCATTTCCTTTCAGTCTGTCTATGACATAGGAGAGACCATTAGACTGTTCATCTAAGTAAGGCGTATCTATTTGTCTGATGTCACCTGTGAGGATGATTTTAGAATTTTCACCAGCTCTGGTAATGATTGTTTTTACTTCATGCGGAGTGAGGTTCTGCGCTTCATCTACTATGAAAATAACATTGCTCAGGGAACGCCCTCTAATAAATGCCAATGGTGTAATCTGAATCTTGCCTTCTTCCTCCATTTCCTCTATGGCTTTTCTCTTTTTCTCATTCTCGCCAAATTGACTTTTTATGAATTTTAGATTATCCCACAAAGGCTGCATGTAAGGATTTACCTTGTCCTCAGCGCTCCCTGGGAGGAATCCTATATCTCTGTTGCTGAGAGGAATGATAGGTCGAGCTAGTATGATTTGGTTAAAGTTGTTTTTCTGTTCCAGAGAACCAGCCAGTGCTATGAGCGTTTTACCCGTTCCTGCCATACCTGAGATGGTCACCAGTTTAATATCTGGATTCATAATGGCATGAAGTGCAAAGGCCTGTTCAGCATTCTTAGGCTTTACTCCATAGAAATACCCTTTGTCCACTCTGCTAATCTGTCCGTGCTGTTCAGAGTAAAAACCAAGTGCAGAAGAAGCGTGATTCTTTAGGATATAGAAATGGTTATTAGTCTTTTTCTCGCCCAGAGCTGAAATTTTTCGGCTCTTTCCGTCCTTATAAATTCTCCTGATTACATCTGCATCTATGTCTTCTATCACACTCGTTCCTGTGTAGAACATTTTCTGCTGAGTCACCTTTCCAGTCTTGTAATCTTCTGCGGTAATGTCCAGAGCCTTGGCTTTAATTCTAAGGTTAATGTCCTTAGTTACCATGGTCACTTTCAGCTTAGGGTTTTCTTTTTGAAGTAGTAGCGCCACATCTAAAATCAGGTGGTCGTTCTTGTATTTGTTGAAGAAGCGGTTAGAACTGTTATCTCTCTCCAGATTATTCATAACTATCTTCAACCGACCGTCATGTCCATTGTCCAGAGGAATCCACTCCTGAAGTGTATGCCCTTCACTCAGCCGGTCTATGGTTCTAATACACTCCCGCGCTTCATAGTTTTTAGTGTCGTTACCTATTTTAAAATTGTCCAGTTCTTCTAGTACTGTAATGGGAATGGCCACACAGTTATCTTGGAAATTCATAATGGAGTTATGGTCGTGAAGTAGAACGGAGGTGTCTAGTACGTATATCTTGTTCTCACAAGTGGTTTTTTTCTGTTTAGGCATGTGGTTGACTTATCATTTACACTAGGCTTATGCTACAGGTTTTATTCAGCTG
>CAZTVP010000619.1:0-1661 GCA_964616995.1 uncultured Comamonadaceae bacterium | reverse complement strand
CCATCGGCTCGGGTAATTATAATAGTTAATATTCCTTCTTCTAATTCCTGCTGAGGAAGTGTTTTACATTCACTGATTTTCAGCTGGAAGAGTTCTAGCTGCCTAGAATTCAAAGTGAATTTGCCGTGGATATTATTGAGTTCTACTTTTTGGATTTGGTGAGGAGGGAGGAGCGTAGAAAAAGGCACAGAGGTAAAAGGCCTATTGCACTGAATATGCAGCAGAGAAAGTATTCCGAAAAAGAACAGCGTACTATGAATCCTTAACTGCCTCATGTGAGTAAAATTAGTTGAATTTTAATGGATTCTTTTTTCATATTTTTAGCCGTTTACAATTTAAGTAAAACACATGGACACACCGAAGAGATTATTTGATTTCGCTTATTATCAGCTAGAAAACTTTCCTTTAGAAAAAATGATGACCTCTAAAGTAGAGGAGGAGCATAAAACCTATTCTACCAGAGAATATATAGATGCGGTAAACTCTTGTTCTAGAGGTCTTCTAGCTTTAGGTGTAAAGCCAGGTGAAAAAATAGGCTTAATCAGTCATAATAATAGATGTGAATGGAATGTGATGGACGCGGCTATTCTTCAAGTAGGAGCTATAAATGTTCCTATTTATCCTACTATGACGGAGGAAGATTATGAGTACATTTTTAATCACGCTGAACTTACATACGTGTTCGTGAGTAATGAAGAGTTGTTTTATAAGGTAGAGCGAGTTAAAAAGGAAGTTCCTACGCTAAAAAAGACATTTACATTCGAGCCGGTAGCTGACGCTCCGCGCTGGACTGAAATTCACAGTGCGCCAGATGATGAACTTCAAGCTCAGGTAGATAAGATTAAAGATGGTGTTTCTGAGGATGATTTAGCTACTATCATTTATACCTCAGGAACTACCGGATTACCTAAAGGTGTAATGCTCTCTCATAAGAATGTAGCTAGTAATACTATAGCAAGTACGTACAGATTACCTGATATGAAAAAAGGTTCTGCCAGAGTACTGAGTTTTCTACCGGTATGTCACATTTATGAGCGTATGATTCATTACTTATACATGTATAATGGAGCTCATATTTTCTTTGCGGAAAGTCTAGAAACCATAAAAGAAGACCTAGCTTTTTCTAAACCACATATGTTTACTGCTGTTCCTAGATTATTAGAGAAGTTTTATGATGGAATAGTAGATAAGGGAACTTCAGCAGGTGGAGTAAAAGCTATGATATTTAAGTGGGCATTAGGAATAGTGCTACAGTGGGAGCCAGATGGAAAGAACGGAGGATTCTATGAATGGAAACTAGGTATAGCACGTAAACTGGTATTCAGCAAAGTGAAAGAAGCCTTAGCACTGACCGAAATAATGGCAGTAGCCAGTGGAAGTGCTGCTCTTCAGCCAAGACTAGCTCGCTTCTTTAATGGAGCAGACATTCCAGTACTTGAAGGTTATGGACTTACGGAGACTTCACCGGTTTGCACAGTGAATGCTGATAATACTCCTGGCTTATTAAAAATAGGTTCAGTAGGAACACCTATTAAAGATGTGGAAATCGGTTTCGAAGCAGACGGAGAGATAAAGATAAAAGGCCCTAACGTAATGATGGGTTATTATAAAGACCCTGAAAAAACAGCAAGTGTTATGACTGGTGATTACTTCCATACCGG
>CAZTVP010000618.1:0-1666 GCA_964616995.1 uncultured Comamonadaceae bacterium | reverse complement strand
GTGTTAATAATACACTGCACCGAAAAATTTTAGTAATCATGAACCGAGTTTTAACCGTACTCTTATTACTTGCGAGTTTTACCTCTAATACACAGGTAGTTATAAATGAGTATTCAGCTGCTAACCGAGATCAATTCACAGACAATTATGGAGATGATAGGGATTGGTTTGAATTGTACAATTCCGGAGGAGCTGCTGTTAACCTAGCGGGGTATTACTTAACTGATAATCCAGACAACTTAGACAAGTGGGAAATTCCTGCTGGAATGATTATAGCTCCAGGAGAGAATATGCTTATTTGGGCTTCTGGAAGAGGAGAGTCTGACGGAACAAACCATCATGCAGATTTCAAGCTTACTCAAATGAGACAAGAGTACATCATCCTGTCTGACCCAACTTTAAATATACTAGACCAAGTTTGGATAGAAAACCCAAATAAATTAGGTCATTCCTCTGGAAGACTAACTGATGGAGGAGCTACGTGGGGAGTATTTGACGATCCTACTCCTGGTGATCCTAATAATGGTGGTGTAACAGGTTACGCACCCACACCTGCTTTCAGTGTGGATGCTGGTTTTTATGCTGGTGCTCAGAACGTTACTATAACCACAGACGCTGGTTTCGATATTAGGTACACCCTAGATGGCACTGAACCTACCGCTGGTAGTACTTTATATACAGGTCCAGTGAACATAAATGATGTTACTACGTTAAGAGCCAAGAGCTATGCTAACGGTACTGATCATTTATCTAGCTTCACTAATACAAGCACCTACTTTGTAGGTGTTGATCATACTTTTTCTACCTTCTCCGTAAATGGGCAGCTCGGTATATGGGGAGCTGGTGGAGGAGAAGGTGGAGGCGGAGGCTTCGGGGGTGGAGGTCCTCACGTAGCTTCTGTTGAGTTCTTTGATGCGGCAGGTGTTAGACAGTGGCAGTTGGAAGGTGAAATGAGAAGACATGGAAATGACTCTTGGGCATTTGACCAAAGAGGAATGAGACTGCATGTGCATGATGAATATGGATATGCAAATAAAATTGACCATCAGATGTTCTCTGTGAAAGACAGAACAGATTTTGATGTGATCATTATTAAAGCCGCTGGTTCTGATAACTACAATGATGGCCCACCTACAGCAGCTCACATGAGAGATGGTTGGGTGCAGACGGTTAGTCATTATGCAGACTTAGAAGTAGATGAAAGAACTTACGAGCACTGTATCAACTATTTAAATGGACAGTATTGGGGTGTTTATGAATATAGAGAAAGAATAGACTCAGATTTTACCAGCTACTATTACGGACAGAATAGTGATGAAGTAGATATGTTAGAACAGTGGGGATGGGTAGATGTAGAATATGGAACTTTAAATAACTGGGAGGATACGTATGATTTCATTACTAATAACGACTTGTCCGTACAGGCTAATTATGAAAATGCACTGCAGCTTATCAATAAAGAAAGCTTCATAGACTACATGATTCTGAATACATTTTTTGTGAATTCAGATTGGTTAAACTGGAATACAAAATGGTGGCAAGGACTTGATCCAGATAACCCAATGCCATGGAGATACACACTCTGGGACATGGATAATATCTCAGACTTAGGTCAGAATTTCACAGGATGGAGTAGTACGGGATGGCAGTCACCTACGGTATGTGA
>CAZTVP010000617.1:0-1677 GCA_964616995.1 uncultured Comamonadaceae bacterium | reverse complement strand
AGTATAGCCGCCATAGCACATGTAGAGTGCAAGACTAAAAGGCATGATGATGAGCTAGGTCATAGAATCTTAATAAAAGGAACAGAAGTAGTAGAAACTGAACCTGTTCAAACTCCAGCAGGAACTCAGTTTACCATTAAGAATCTGTTTTTTAATGTTCCTGCTAGAAGAAATTTTTTAAAGAGTGACCCAGTAGAGCTTAAGCATATCATAGATGAGTTTCAGCGCGTGGCACTGGCGCACAGTAGTGTTTCGTTTTCATTAAGTCATAATGGAAATGAGATATTTAATTTAGCTGCTGGTGGAGCCAAGCAGCGCATCATAGCCGTATTTGGGAATAAGTTTGATAAGCGTTTACTTCCTGTAGATGAGGAGACTACTGTGGTAGATATCAAGGGGTTTGTAGGTAAGCCGGAGTTTGCTCGTAGAACTAGAGGAGAGCAGTACTTCTTTGTAAACGACAGATTCATTAAGAACCATTATTTGCACCACGCTGTGGTTAGTGCTTTTGAAGGATTATTACAGAAAGACACTTACCCTTCTTACTGGATTTACCTGAAGGTAGAACCATCTAAAATTGATATCAATATTCATCCTACTAAAACGGAGATAAAGTTTGAGGATGAAAAAAGCATATATGCTATGCTCCGCAGCGCTGTTAAAAGAAGTATAGGAAAGTATAGTGCTAGTCCAAGTCTTGATTTTGACCAGGAGATGAGTATAAATATTTCTTCTCCAGCAGGAAGTCAGCCGCTGGTAGCTCCAGAGATTAAAGTGGATGTAAATTATAACCCATTCAAGACTTCTTCGGTAGAGTCAGATGAACGGAATACGCAAAGTAGTTCCGGAGGAGGGTTTGCCAGTTTTGCACCGCCAGAAAAAAAGACATCTTCACAAGACTGGAAAGAACTTTATAGAATTACCAGAGAGATGCACGGTATTTCTGTAGAAACCGAAACTGAAAGTCCGCAAGCTGAGCTGCAGTTAGAACAGGAGAAATCTTCAGAGGAGAAGCCAGTTTTTCAGCTTTGGGGGAAGTATCTGGTGAGTACAATAAAGTCTGGGCTGATAGTGATAGACCAGAAACGAGCTCATGAGCGTGTGCTATATGAACATTATTTAGGGGTGATTAGTAGCGCTAGTCCGAGCAGTCAGCAGAGTCTTTTTCCAGAAGATGTGCAGCTTTCGGCTTCAGATGGAGCACTGGTGAGCAGCTTGCTCAAAGATTTAAAGGTGGTAGGATTTGATTTAGAGGCTAAGAGTGCAGATGTGTTTGTGATTAACGGAACTCCGGCCGAGCTGGGAGAAGTAGAAGGAGCCAAGGTGCTCGAAGAGTTTTTAGAGCAGTTCAAGCATAGCCAAAATGAGAAGGAGCTGGGCCAGCATGAGAAAGTGGCGTTATCTTTAGCTAAGTCGGGTGGAGTAGGCTACGGAAGAACGCTTTCACAGCCAGAGATGAGTGAATTAATAGGAAATCTATTTGCTTGTGAAGTGCCTTATTACACCGCCTCTGGAAAAGCGATTATTCAGAATATCACTCGAGAAGAATTAGAACAAAAATTTAATATGTGAGCCTATGCAGCCAATGACCACAGTGGTTAAGAACCTGATAATTATTAATGTGTTGTTCTTTTTAGGAACTATGCTATATCAGGAGACCTTTTATGACCTCTTTGC
>CAZTVP010000616.1:569-1703 GCA_964616995.1 uncultured Comamonadaceae bacterium | reverse complement strand
CAGCTCTTTAATTTCACCTTCCTGAATCATGCGGTAAATTGTGGATTTACCTACGCCTAATTTCTTGGCCACATTTACTACATGATTGTTATTTTTATCCAAGTAGTATGTAATGATATCAGCCGTGTATTCGCGTAGAGTTTTCTCTTCCATTAGAAAGTCAGACATGGAATTGGTAGAGCTAAAAGTAAGGTCGTCCAGTTCTATGGTTTCTTCGTCTGCCATCACACACGCTAGGTCTATGAGCGCCTTAAGCTCACGTACATTCCCCGGAAATGGATAAGCGGTAAGTTTATCCTTGGCTTCACTAGAGAGGGATTTCACCTTCATTTTATTAGCGGAGCAAAACTCCTCTACAAAGTGCTTAGCCAAAATCAGTACATCTGAACCACGTTCTCTCAGTGGAGGAAGATGAATAGGAAGTCCAAGAAGTCTGTAATACAAATCTTCTCTAAAATTTCCTTTTTTCACCTCTTCCTTCAGGTTTTTGTGTGTGGCTACTATGAGTCTAAAGTCTATTTTTTCGGCTTTATTTCCACCTACTTTCACCACTTCCATTTCCTGAAGCACTCTGAGTAGTTTACTCTGCATAGAGAGTTCCATTTCTCCTATCTCATCTAGAAACAGCGTTCCTTTATTGGCCTCTTGGAATTTTCCTTTTTTGGTAGAAGTGGCACCTGTGAAGGCGCCCTTTTCATAACCAAATAATTCACTTTCTACCAGTTCTTTAGGGATGGCAGCTACGTTTATAGGTACGAAGGGTTTCTTCTTTCTTTCGGAGCCATAATGAATAGCCTTGGCCACCACTTCTTTTCCAGTTCCCGTTTCACCAGAAATTGAGACAGTAATAGAAGTGTTCAGTGCTTTTAGCATAAGCTTCTGCACTTTATTCATGGCTTTACTTTCACCTATGAGCTGCTTGAAGTGATACTTTTTTTCTACCTCTTCCTTCAGCTCTTCTATCTTAGATTTCAGTGCTAGATTCTCTCTGATATTCTTAATAGAATTCCATAAACGGTCTTTGGCTTCATCATCTTTTACGATGTAATCAAAAGCTCCTTCTCGAAGCAGTGAAACTGCAGTGCTGATTTTATTCTGCCCTGAAACTACTATGACCTGAATCTCCGGGTTGTA
>CAZTVP010000616.1:0-559 GCA_964616995.1 uncultured Comamonadaceae bacterium | reverse complement strand
CTCGAGTAGTTCACCGTACCATCGGTCATCTTCTACTATAAATATCTTCAGGGAATTCGTCATTTTTCAGTACAGTTGTCGTTATCAAATATACATCTAACCCTACTGATAGTGACTAAATTAGTTCCTAAAATTTATGTAGGAATATTCCTACAAGGAACCTATTAAAACTCACCTTTTTTACCTGACCTTCTGTTATTGTACTCTTCTTTTTTCTCGGCTTCTATTCTTAAGTAATTCTCATAATTACTCTCGAATCTATCTCCTATAGTAGTTAAGAAAACCGAATCCTGTACGGTGTCAGAGGTCTTTCTTAACGTGTAACCCATAACTGTAAAGTCTCTTTCAAAATTTCCAGCAACACTTAAGGCTTTCTCCGGCTCCAGTGATTCTAAAAAGTCTAGCTTTTCTTCTACTATGGTAAAGTATGCTTCGAAGAGTTCTTTTCCTTTTTCTATGTCTCCTGCTTCTGCGTATTCTTCTGCTAGGTAAAGTATTTGTTCATCATAGGGAACTACTTTTTCTGGCATCACCTCAAAGCATTTGTCTAGCACTGCTA
>CAZTVP010000615.1:0-1707 GCA_964616995.1 uncultured Comamonadaceae bacterium | reverse complement strand
GCTTATTGGCAGCCATTCATAGGAACCGGTATAGCTAATTTTGAATTCTTATCTAAGACAGATTTAAAGGATGCTGAAGGGAATCAGTACCATTTATGGTCAGACGGTTCATTAATGAGTACTCCAGAATATGCTCCTAACGCCTCAGAAGCTATCATGCTCGAGAGAGATTATGTATATGAAACTGATGTGAGAGGTTTAAACCGAGAAGGAAACGGAGCATATCCAGACAGAACATTTAGTATTCCTGTTACCGCAGGTATTCACTTTAACCTGAGCAAGCACTTGAGAGGGCGAGTTTCTACTACCATGTTTTTTAACATGAATGATTTGACAGATGATGTTTCAGATGGAGGAGATGGAAAAAAAGATAGGTTCTTACATAGTTCATTAGGGGTGAGTTATGACCTTCATGTAAAATCTAAGAAGAAACAGAATTTCGAAATAGAATTTGACGAAGAAGGAGATGAGCTTCTTGCCTTTGAGTATTGGGATGACGATAAAGATGGCGTTCCAGATTTAGATGATGAGTGTTTAGACCATCCAGAAGGAATAGAAGTAGATGCCAAAGGCTGTCCATTAGATAAAGACGAGGATGGAGTAGCTGATTATAAAGATGACGAACCTAATTCTGAAAAAGGAGCTCTTGTAGATGAGTTTGGTGTAACGGTAGAAGATGATATTTTTCTGCATAAGTACATGGTTTGGATAGATTCGCTAGGAGCAGACGGTTATGATAGACTGTACACCAGAGTAGATGGCGAAAAAGGAGAGGAACACTTCTCAGTGTTAGTATTGCCTGATAAGCGAGGAATGAACCAGACAGAGATTAACTCCATTTTAGCTGAGGAAGATGTGCGTTCTACTACTGAAGACGGAGAAAACGGATTCTTGATAGGAGATTACGAGACACTTCCTGAGGCCGTGAATAAGAAGCTGGAACTTGAAGAGAAAGGTATAGAAGGTTATGTACAGAAAGAGATAGATGGTGAAAGAGAAAACATAGATGCTGAAATAGGCGCTATGACCGAAGTGATGGAAGAGAGAAGTAGAACTTTAGGAAATACCACGGAAGACACAGAAGTCTTATACAGAGTACAAGTGGGAGCCTTCCAGTATGATTTATCACAGAATATTTTTGTAGGAATAGAAGATTTACTTGTTCTAAGTGGAGATGATGGGCTGACGCGTTACATGACAGACTCTTATTTAAGTAAAGAAGACGCTGCGCAAAGAAGGGTAGACCTACTAACAGCAGGTTTTGAAGATGCGTTTATTACCGCCTATCAAAATGGACAGAGAATATCATTATCCAATGCAGGACTTTCGGTAATGCCTGATGCTCAAGATTTAACATATGATATGCCAAACAATTCCATCAAACCTGAATTTATCAGTTTCCAAATTCAGTTGGGTGAATTTACATCTGAAATCCCAACTGAGGAGTTAGAAAAATACCTTGAATTAGGAAAAGTAAAACCACAGAAAGATGGTGGTAAAACAAGGTATTTTTTTGGTGAATTTGACACCTATGAAGAAGCTCAAATTGGACTAAAAGAAGTGAAAGACCAAGGATTAGGAGGTGCAGAGCTCAAAGGAACGTTTAATGGACAAGTAATTTCCCTTGAAGAAGCCCTTAAAATCATCAACGCCAAAGAACAGTCGTATAACGAATAGTTTTGGATTATCAAGGGGAATCAAGCATAG
>CAZTVP010000614.1:0-1712 GCA_964616995.1 uncultured Comamonadaceae bacterium | reverse complement strand
ACACTCATCACGACCATTCTGATGCGGTGAACACCAAAGAGGGGATTAAAGCATACATTAATCACCACTTAGAAGATACGTATCACTTCGGTATTTGGGATAAAATGGGCGTTTCTTTTCCATTACCTGTGATTCTTTTTGATGAAGGTCTTCACATTTTTTCCAGCAGTAAATTCGCAGATGACCACGGTCACCATGAGGCTGTAGCAGAAAGCAATGGTAAATACTACAAAATTGACCACGCTAAGATTTATCGAACAGATGCTGAAGGAACCATAAACTATGATGAGCATCACCACGCTACTAATGTGAAGCCACTGGACTTCTCTATTACTAAGAACGTGGCTATGATAATCCTCACAGGATTACTTATGTTTTTAATCTTTAGAGGTTTGGCTAAAAGCTACGCTGCTAACGGTGGTATAGCTAAAGGATTTGGAAGATTCATGGAGCCTATAGTGCTTTACATTAGAGATGATATAGCCATCGGAAACATAGGAGAGAAAAGGTATAAGAAGTACATGCCATACCTATTGACGGTGTTTTTCTTTGTGTGGTTCTTGAACATATTTGGGCTTTCACCTTTAGCTAGTAACGTAACTGGTAATATAGCTGTAACAGTTTCATTAGCGGTTATAACTTTCTTGTTAACTAATCTAACAGGAACGAAAGATTACTGGAAGCACATCTTTGACCCACTAGGTGATGCTATGCCATGGATTGCAAAGATTCCTTTGTATATCATCTTAATCCCTATTGAAGTTTTGGGAATATTCATTAAGCCCTTTTCACTTTTGATAAGACTTTATGCTAATATACAAGCGGGTCACATCGTACTGATGAGCTTGTTAGGGTTGATGGTGTTATTCCATAATTGGGTAGGAAGCTCGTTGAGTTTTGTGTTGGCTTTTGCCATCTCATTAATAGAAGTATTAGTAGCTCTGCTACAAGCATATATTTTTACCATGTTGTCTGCTTTATACTTTGGATTCGCATCTGAAGAGCATGAGCACCATCATGAAGAAGCACATGCGCACTAAAGTTGAATTTATTAATAACTAAATAAATATATATCATGAATATTCCAGTAATGGTAGGAGCCGGATTGGTTGTAATAGGAGTAGGTATCGGAATTGGTAGAATCGGTGGTTCTGCTATGGAGGCTATCGCTCGTCAGCCAGAGGCTACAAACAAAATTCAAACTGCTATGCTTATTGCAGCAGCACTTATTGAAGGAATTGGTTTCGCAGCATTATTCGCTGTACAGTAAATCAAACATTTTGTTTTAAGAGCTCATCTGTAGCGGTTGGCTGCAGATGAGTTTTAAATCACTAGATAGAAAATGGACAAGTTAATAAATGATTTTTCGATAGGGTTATTCTTTTGGCAAACCCTTTTATTCTTACTTCTTTTATTCCTTTTAAGAAAATACGCTTGGAAGCCGATTCTTAATGCAGTAGAAGAAAGAGAAAAGTCTATAGAAAGTGCTCTTAAAGGCGCAGAAGAGGCTGAAAGAAGAATGCAAGCACTTCAAGCAGACAATGAGGCAGCTAAGAAAGAGGCCATGGTAGAGAGAGATGCTATCATGAAAGAAGCGCGTCAAACCAGAGATGACATCATCTCAGATGCTAAGACAGCTGCAGCAGAAGAGGGTGCTAAAATTTTAGCTCAAGCTAGAGAAGAAATAGAAATTCAAAAGAAAGCAGCTATAG
>CAZTVP010000613.1:0-1719 GCA_964616995.1 uncultured Comamonadaceae bacterium | reverse complement strand
AAATCTGAGCAGTTATCAGTAGCAGTTACTTCCGCCATTTCTGGTACCATGTCACACTCTACATCTAACTCTGCCTCAGGAAGGTTAGCTAAAACTGGTGCTTGGTAATCATAAACTAGGATAGTTTGAGTATGAATAGCTTGGTTATCACATACATCTATAGCAGCCCAAGTTCTAGTTACGATTAATTCTGCTGGACATTGTCCTTGAGAAATTTCTTCTGTAGGTTCTAAGTAAGTAATCTCACCTGAACAGTTATCTACAGCTATACACTCTCCTAAAGGAATAGGCCAATTTTCACATGAAATTTCTGTATCTTCAGGTCCATCAAGGAATTGTGGAGCCTCTTCATCAAGAACTACTACTATAACTTCTTCATTGTAAACGTTTCCACACTCATCAGTAGCTGAATATAAATAAGTAAACTCAGCATCATGTGGGCAAGAATCTATGATGAATGGAACACACTCACCATCAGCATTGATATCTCCATTTCCTGAAACTGGCTCTCCATCTACAGTACCTGTATAATCAAACCATCCAGAGAATCCGAAGTTTCCATTTTTATTATTAGCACCTATTCCTAATTGGAATCCGAAGAAGTAGTTTTCTGGGTTGTGAGAGAAGTAAAGTACATCTCCTTCTAAAGCAGAACCTTCTGCACCTGTAGCAGTAGAAACTCCAGCTACTAACTCATAATATGTCCAGTCCTCAAAGTTATCTTCACCATAACCTAAATCATCTTTATACCATCTTCCTTGCGCAGACCAGTCAGCCCAGTCAACACCATTCTCAAACCAGAAATCTAATTCGAAAAGCTCATCATCATTTTCTGTGTTCACTACTTCACCCGTTAAGTTAGCAGTTCCATCTGCGTACTGGATAAACATAAGTTCACCGGTAGGTACGAAATCATCAGTAGAAAATGCATCTTGGTTAGGTAACCAAAGAGCCCAGTCATCACCAGGACCGAAAGCTGTGCTAAATACACACTCACTGATAGGGTTACCAGTTTCAGATGAAAAGAAAAGCTCGCTTTCAAGCTCACATTCTAAATCAGCCTCAAATTCTGGCTGCTCTACATCTTCTAAACAAGAAACATTGATTATTTGTGGACCTTCTTCCACACCATTACAAGTAATTGTGAATGTATAATCTCCTATAACATCACTGAAACCTGTAACATAAGCATAATAAGTAGTCCCTAACTCTGAATCCCAAGCTATAGCCGCATCAAAAGCGTCATCACAAGGAATTAAATCCCCTCCATTATTTTCAGGAAGTTCTCCATCACCTGGAGCATCTAGTTCATTATCCCAATCATCATTCCCATCTACACAAGTTAAATCTCCACACTCTCCAGTATAAAGAACCAAATGAGAATCAAAATCACCATTTGTTAAACCATCACATAATGACAAAATTAATTGACCACCGGTACCTTCTAATTGGTACCATACTCCAAATCCATCTGTGAACCAATCATCTGAACAATATCCAGGGAAGCCAGTCTGTGTAGAATTAACTGTGCTACCAGAAAGAGACTCTCCACAAGCAATTGGAAGGGCATCTTCACATAAGTCATTAACAGGTGCATCTTGAGCACTTGTAGAATAATACGCCATAAAGGCAAAAAGTAATAGAGAGAAACTTCTTAAGACTCTTCTAGTACTTGAAATGTTGTTGTTACAACAATTTTCACTTGTTTTAAAAGTAAAG
>CAZTVP010000612.1:0-1726 GCA_964616995.1 uncultured Comamonadaceae bacterium | reverse complement strand
CATAAGTGAAGTATTAGAAGGATTCCCTGCATCTTCAGCAGGACTAAAACCAGGAGATGAACTTCTAGAAATAGATGGTCAGTCAGTGGAAGGACTGCTACCAGACCAGCTTGATGGTCTATTGAAGGGAAACGTGGGAACAAATTTGATACTTAAATACGACCGTTTAGGAAGTGCTAATGAGCTAGACTTAACTAGAGCGGAAATTAAGATAGATGAAGTGCCTTACTTCGGAATGGTCAGTGATAAGGACGGTTATATCAAGCTCACCAGTTTCACTAAAACTGCTAGTTCAAGTGTTAGGAGTGCTTTAAATAATTTAATGAATAAGAATGGAGCAGAACGGATCATTCTAGACTTAAGAAATAACGGAGGAGGATTACTAAGAGAAGCCGTAAACATTGTCAATCTTTTTGTAGATCAAGGTCAGCTGGTGGTTAGTACAAAAGGTAAAATAGCCAGTTGGAATAAAGTCTATGAAACGCGTTTGGCTGCAGTAGCACCAGATATTCCACTTGTAATTTTGGTGAATGAACGTTCGGCTAGTGCTTCTGAAATTGTAAGTGGTGCGTTACAGGATTTAGACAGAGCAGTAGTAATAGGCACACAGAGTTTCGGAAAAGGATTAGTCCAACAGACTAAGGACTTAGTCTATAATTCTAAAATGAAACTCACCATAGCTAAGTACTATCTACCCAGCGGAAGATGCATACAGCGTTTGGATTATTCGAATAAAAAGGATGGAGAGGCCAAGGCAGTGGCTGATTCTTTAATTCAGCCATTTCTAACCTCTAATGGCCGAAAGGTATTTGACGGAAGAGGAGTTGACCCAGATGTAGAGGTAGCTAAAAAGACAGCAAGTGAGTTGCTGAAAAGCCTAAAAACGAACTATGTTTTATTCGATTACGTGAATGAATACGTAAATAATAATTCTGTAGCTGATTCAGTCATTGACTTTTCATATTCCGATTATGCTGGATTTAAAAATTACGCCTTAGCTAAAGAGTTTGAGTACACCACTAATACTTATGGCGTAATTAAAGACTTAATAGAAACTGCTAAGACGGAAAACTACTACAAAGACTTCAACTCAGAAATCTCAGCTTTAGAAAGTACGTTGACTCCAAGTTTAGCAGATGACCTTACACGTTTCCAAGATGAGATTCAGAAAGAAATAGAAAAGGAAATAGTCCGAAGGCAATTCTTTGAAACTGGAGAAATTCAGTTCTCACTAGCAGAAGATCCATACATTCTCACAAGCATAGACACCTTTAACAGTGACTATCAGCAGATTCTAGAGTAATCTCTATGCCTAGCTGGATTCCATTTCTCACAGAAAAACACCTGAATGTCCTTTTTCTAATAGGAGCAGGATTAATCGCTGTGGGCATGCCTTATTCACTTGCTTTTATGAGTATAGGAACTATCTGGGTAAGCAGTGTATATATTTTAGAAAACGACTGGAAATTCAAGCTGAAGCAGCTACATCATCCATTAGTGTTTTCTGTTTTAGCTATTTTCTTTCTTTTTGTTATTGGCTTACTTTGGACAGAAGACATAAAAAATGGACTATCAGAGATAAGAAAAATTCTTCCTCTTGTGGTTATTCCTGTAGTTTTCTGTGGAATCAAATCAATAAGGTCTGGTCAGCTAAACTTATTAATCTGGCTTTTTGTAGCGGCTACTTTCAGTTCGGTTTTAGTAAATCTTATAAGTGGAGCTGTCT
>CAZTVP010000611.1:0-1735 GCA_964616995.1 uncultured Comamonadaceae bacterium | reverse complement strand
GCCCTGTATTTTAGGGTAATTTTAATCCTCATGAAAAAATTTAACCTAAGAGTATATGCTTTAATCGTAAACGAAAACCAAGAAATACTTTTAGCAGATGAAGAGTATGATGGAAAACAGTTTACTAAGTTTCTAGGTGGAGGTGTAGAATGGGGAGAAGGAATAGTAGATGCGCTACAGAGAGAAGCTTTAGAAGAATTACATCAACCATTAAAAGAGATTCAGCACTTTTACACCACAGAGTTTTTCCAGAAAAGTGCCTTTAGACAGACTGATCAGATTATTTCTATTTACTACACCGCTCAGCTGACACGTCCTGAGGAAGTTAAGCTAGCCGAATTTCCATTTGACTTCACACATGGCAAGCCAGCCTTCAGGTGGGTGAAATTGAGTGAATTAAAGGAGATGGGAATGAAATTTCCTATAGACCAAGTGGTTTTAGAAAAATTGACAACTTAAATAATTTCGACCTACAAGTTTATTCACCTTCATTAGCCTCGAATAATGCCATTACAGCACCTTGAGGATCTTTAAAAATGGTATATCTCCCATAACTGGATGGAGGAGTGGGGCCTTTAATAATAGTACCTCCTAACTGTTCCACTTTTTTAGTTCTAGATTCTATGTCATCTACATGAACATACATGAGCCACTGAGATGGAATATCAGCATTCTGCCCCTTTTTATGACAGATTCCTGAAAGTGGATGACCAGATTTTTCGTGAGTCATGGTGTAATCATGGTAATCATCTACGGGCGTTTCTTGAATTTTCCAGCCGATAACTTCTGAGTAGAATTGACTGAGCGGCCTAGCATCAGTAACAGTTAAGTCAAACCATCCTATAGTGCCGAGTTGTTCCTTGTTTTTCATGTGAGTTCAATTATAATGGGTGTAAGGTAAGACAATTGAATGAAGCGTTTCATCAGCTTTCTGTTTAGGTAGTACCTTAGCGCACCTTATGAAGCATGAAATTATCATAGTAGCTGGTGGAACTGGGAGTAGAATGAATTCTGACTTACCCAAGCAGTTCATAGAGATAAAAGGAAAACCTGTAATAGTTCATACCGTTCAAAAGTTTTTAGACTGGTCAGCGGATATCCATGTGATCATAGTGATGAATCCTGAGTTCCTAGAATTGTGGGAAAGAATCCAAAAGGAATACTTCAGCACAAATGAAATAACCACAGTCTCAGGAGGTGAAACTCGGTTTCACTCGGTAAAAAATGGTTTAGCTGTTTTAAAAGGAGCCAAGCTGGTGGGAATTCATGATGCCGCTCGACCTGCGGTTTCATTAGAGGTTATAGAAAGGTGTTTTTCAAAAGCTGAGTCAAAAGGAGGAGCTATTCCTGTACTTCCTGTTACGGATAGCCTTAGAAAATTAACAGATGATAATCACTCCAAAGCGTTGAATAGAAAGGACTACGTGAGTGTTCAAACTCCACAGTGTTTTAGACATGATGTTCTGTTAAGTGCCTATGAGCAAACGTTTATATCGCAATTCACAGATGATGCCTCAGTAGTAGAATCTGCTGGTAAAGAGGTGTGTTTGGTAGAAGGAAACAGAGAAAACATAAAGCTTACAGAGCCATCGGATAAATCAGTACTAAAGCTCTTCTTGTAAATTCAGATAACTTCATCATTGAAAAAAGCTGTAGACCTTGTAATTATTTATTCTAGCACTAAGCACTAAGCACTAAGCACTAAGCACTAAGCACTAAGCACTAAGCACTAAGA
>CAZTVP010000610.1:0-1739 GCA_964616995.1 uncultured Comamonadaceae bacterium | reverse complement strand
ATCATCTTTGCTAGAATCTGGAATTGGTAATGTATTGTCTACAGTTGTTTCACCATCTAGTACACATGAGCATACATAATCTTTTTTACAAGAAGCCATAGCTACACAAACTACCGCTAGAAATAATATTTTTTTCATTTTGATATAGTATAATTTGGGTCAAAATTAATATCTAAAGTGGTTCTAAACGAAGAAAACCAACATTTAACACAAAAATTCGCTTTATAAATAACTTATTGAATGTTTTGCACCGCTGATTCTGCATTAATTATTCCCCAGCCATACTGGCCGTTTCTGTTAGGATAATTACTGGCATTCTGCTTCATAATATTTAGAACTTGAGAACGACTCATATTCGGATTTTCAGCCCAGATAAGTGCAGCTACACCTGCCAAATTAGCTGTGGCTACTGAGGAACCGCCTACATAACTTGGGTTGTTTCCACTTTGAGCCAAGGTTAAATTAGTTCTATCGCTGTCTCCTGCTCTTTGCATAACACTAACGAACTCAACTTGTGAGCCGCTATGGCAGTTATCACACCTATTCATATTAGAAGCGTCTGTAACTCCTGTTACCGCAGTAGTTTCACTCATAGTAGCTGGAAAGATTACCCCCCACCAATTAGTCCATGAAGTACTGGTTCCTGCTGCGGCTAAAACAAGTTTTCCCTGATTATGAGCATATCTAACAGCATCGGCCACTTGGCCGCTGTAGAAAACATCTCCTAAAGATGCGCTTATGATTTTAACATCTGATCTGCTTCCTAATAAATAGTAGGCGTCAGAAACTCCATCTTTTTCATTGGAAGAATTAATGACTACATCATCTGTGCCTCTTACACTAATAAGATTGGCTTTGTATGCTATTCCTGAAGCTGAGCCATTATCTGTTCTAGGCCCTACGGCAGAACCTGCCATGCTTGTTCCATGTCCACAGTCATCATCTGGTCCATCATTCCAGCACCACCACCACCAGCACTCTTCATAAGTTCCGTATTTCTCCCTGTATCTTCCAGTAGATTCATCACTTGAAAACTGACTGTTTAACTTAGACTGTGATGGTGAAATTCCTGTATCTATGATCCCTATGGTAATGTTGTCTCCCTGGCTGTAGTTCCATGCTCCTTCTATATTCATGAAATCATAATTCCAAGACACTTTAGCGTTAGGGCTAACGGTATTAAAGTCTGCTGAGGGTGGATTAGCTCCATTATTACTTCCACAACCGAAATCTCTATTTTCTTCCATAGTACCATAACCCATAGGCTCTACATAGCGCACTACATCCATTCTTCTTAGCGCTGCTATAGTTTCATAATCAGAAAGGTAAACACTGAAGTAAGGAAGCGGTTTTTCTCCAAATGCCAGAATTTCCTTTAGCTCTAGAGACTCATTTCCAGTGGTTTTCTTTACATTTTCTAAAATATAATCTGTAAGAGCTTTGTAAACTGCTTTCCAAGCTCCTGAATTTACATCTACCTCATGAATATCTGTATCTAAATTTTCTATAAAGCTGGGCTTATAACCTATGGAAACTAATGAGTCTGACTGAACTACAGCACTCCATAGTGTTTTATCGTCAGCATACTCCCAGTTATAAATTTCTCCACGGTCTAAGACTGCCTGAACTTGCTGGTTTATTTCAGAAATACTTAGCTTCTCTCCTACTAGTTCAGGGATTTCAGAATTCAGAGTAAGATCTACTTTATAATTATTAGATAAACTGGAGGTTTGAACTTC
>CAZTVP010000609.1:0-1741 GCA_964616995.1 uncultured Comamonadaceae bacterium | reverse complement strand
AGATTACGCTCACCCATTCTAAACTTGCATTAAAAACCACTAAACACCAGAAAACCATGACAAGACAAACAGGAGAAATCTTTACTTACAAGGGAAAGAAGTACAGCATACATGAACTGCCATTGGAACCATTTTTAGAAGGAAATGACATGGGCTTAGATCCGTATCCAATTAGTTCTGCGTTATGGAGAGGGTATATAGGTACGTGGGAGGTAAAAGGCAAGCAGCTATGGCTAACAGGTCTAAAAGTGTATAAAGAAGATGGTAGTCATATAGCGCTGGACCAAGTCTTTAAACATGAAAAAGAAGTTCATGCCACATGGTTTACTGGAGAGGTAGAAATACCCATCGGTAAGCCAGTAAGACCATTTAGTAGAGCGTTTGATGAATATGCTGCTTACACCATCTTACACTTTAAAAAAGGAGAGTTACAGCGCACCGAGGTAAGAGAGGGATTTGTCCACTAGGATCATTTATTACCAGCTTGATAAAGGAGCTTGTTTTTTGTATGTTTGAACGACTATCAATACACTAAAATGAGATACGTAATTGCTTTCTTTCTTCCATGGCTTTCCCTTATGTTGCAGGGTAAAATAGGAGCAGGTATTTTATGCCTTATACTTCAGATTACCATCATAGGCTGGATTCCAGCTTTTATATGGGCTGTAGTTTCTCTAAATAGAATGTACGCAGATAGGAGGACTGATAGGATTATTCAATCTATGAAGAATTAGTTCATACTTATTTTTGACAAAACCTAATTACATAAATGCCCGAAGACCAAAAACAACAGCTGGAACAGCAGCTCTGGAATATAGCCAATACCCTTAGAGGGAAGATGGATGCAGATGACTTTAGAGACTACATCTTAGGATTTATTTTTTACAAGTACCTAAGTAGAAAAATGAAACTCTATGCCAATGAAATTCTACAGCCAGATAACCTCACCTTTGATCAGTTAGAAAGCCATCCGCAGGCTGAGGAATATTTAGAAGCGGTAAAGGACGCTGCGCTGGATAGATTAGGCTATTATTTGGCACCCTCTGAGCTATTTAGCGAGTTGGCCAGAAGAGGAAACGCAGGAGGAAAGAACCAGTTCATATTAGGAGACTTGACCAAAGTGCTGAACCACATAGAGCAGAGCACTATGGGCACGGAGAGTGAAGAAGATTTTGGGAACCTCTTTGAAGACCTAGACCTTACCAGTTCTAAACTGGGCAAGACTGAAAACGATAAAAACGAACTCATAGTTAAAGTACTAGCACACCTAGATGAAATAGACTTTGACCTAGAAAACACAGAGAGTGATCTTCTGGGAGATGCCTATGAATACCTCATAGGTCAGTTTGCCAGTGGAGCAGGAAAAAAAGCTGGAGAGTTTTACACGCCACAGCAAGTGTCTAGCATTCTTGCCCAACTTGTTACACAAGGAAAAGACAAACTGAAAAGTGTGTACGATCCCACTTGTGGATCAGGATCACTTTTGCTACGTGTAGCTAAGGAACTAAAAGACAATACCACGCTGAGTTTTTATGGGCAGGAAATGAACCCTACCACCTATAACCTCTGCCGCATGAACATGATCATGCATGATGTGCACTATAAGCGGTTTGATATTAAAAACGAAGATACGCTAGAACGCCCGCAGCACATAGACCAAAAGTTTGAAGCCATAGTAGCCAACCCACCATTTAGTGCCAAGTGGAGCGCTAACCAGTTGTTCATGACAGACGATCGGTTT
>CAZTVP010000608.1:0-1750 GCA_964616995.1 uncultured Comamonadaceae bacterium | reverse complement strand
TACCTTCCAATCAATTATCTCTAAAATGAAATTATTTCAAAATGAGAACATTAGTGTGATTTGATATTTTTATTCCCTTAACACGTTATTCGCTGAACTTATGGATGGAACAGAAAGAAAACACATAGACTTAGGAACTGAAGTAGAAGTAGTGCAGAAGCATCATCAGCGCACAGGAGAATTAACTCGTGGGCATGTAATGAAGATTCTTACCAAAAGTCCAAGACACCCACATGGAATTAAGGTGATGTTAGAAACAGGAAGAGTTGGTAGAGTGAAAGGCATACTGAAGTAGTTCTTTTCACTATAATTGACTTTATAATCAAAATAGTACTAAACCATGTACAAAATCCTAAGTCTAGATGGTGGTGGCTCTTGGTCAATTCTTCAGCTGCTAATGCTCAAAGAAAAGCATGGAGACATCTATGGACATGACCTCTTAAAGCAGTATGATTTAGTTATAGCTAACTCAGGAGGAAGTATTGTTCTTACCGCTTTATGTGAAAACATGATACTGTCTGAGGCTCAGGCGCTATTTGATGATGGTATTTTCTTAAAACGAGTGTTTTCTAAAACCTCATGGAGAAACCGCTTTTTCCCTACGGATTATCTAGGGTTATTCGGTTCTTTTGGGCCCAAGTATAGCACGGTTAAAAAGAAAAAGGCGTTCGAAAGTACGTTTACTGAGGTGAACAAAAGACAAATGTCTGAGCTTCCTGAATGGATAGGAAAGCCTGAACTGAAACTCATGGTGGCCACTTATGATGCGCTAAATAACAGAGCTAAGTTTTTCAAGTCATTCAGTGAGGATGGTACTGACTCTCCCTTATTTTCTGTTCGGTTAACTCAGGCTATCAATGGTTCTTCTAACGCTCCTATTCAGTATTTTGATTTTCCTACTCGGTTTAAAGACACGCAGTCTGGAGTCTTTTTTGAATTATGGGATGGTGCTCTAGGTGGATTTAATAATCCAATAGCAGCTGGTATTTGCGAAGCGCTAAAGCTAAACATTCCTGCCGAAGATATTCATATAATTTCTTTAGGAACAGCTAAGAAAGTGATGTCTATGGAAGACAAAGATGCTTTCTGGAAAGCAAAACAGGCAGCTCAAGGATTCAAAAGAAAAAAGCTTAGACTTGGCAAGTGGGGTGATCAGTTCTCTTTCTTTAAAATGACGGTAATTAACCAAGCCAAGACCATTCTGTACGAACCACCTGACTGGGCTAATTATGTGAGCATGATGCTCCTATTTCAGAATAATTTAGAGGCTGTAGAAAAAAGAATCATACGCATCTCCCCTTTTCTTCATCTTACTGCAGATAACACCTCCACTCTTCAAGAGGAGCTTTACAAAATGGACATGGATTTGACCGAAAAAGAAGACATAGCTAAACTTTACGCTTGTTACGAACAGTTTAAAGAAGGCCAAATCCATAATCAGCCACTTGACTATCGTATTTCAAGAGATAACGAACTTATCTTTAAACGTGGACACAAGAGTTTTAAAGAGGCTTTAAATCAGTGGAATGAAATAATGGGATGATGAGGATAGTATTTTTATTGTTGATGCTAGTATTTTGCGCAGCTTGTGAAAGAAAACCACACTGGACTGATAAATTAGAAGGATGCCTAGACCAGCCAGAGATAGAATTACTAACTAAAAGTCTGAAAAATTTCGAAAAAGTCTTACATGAAAACGCAGAGGGAAAAACACTGACTGACAAATACATTTCTTTTCTACATGAGGTAG
>CAZTVP010000607.1:0-1759 GCA_964616995.1 uncultured Comamonadaceae bacterium | reverse complement strand
CTGCCTTGATATTGATAGAAAAATCTACTGGCTTTTCATGTAGCTCGATGGGATCTGGTTGTTTGAACTGTTCTAAATACAAAGCCATTTCATCTGCCGATAAATTATTATCATTGATATGATCTATAGCTTCTCTGAACCATTTAGCTGGTCTGTAACCCAATGCTATGATGTCGTTTCCGTTGATGATTTTTCTTTCCATCTTTTCTGTGTTTTGAGCATTGCAACGCTCTTGTTTTAAAATCTGGACAAATATTCAATTTGTAGTACGCAATGTATTTGCGTAGTAAAATAATTCTACTAAATTTACACTTATGGCCCAAAACAAAAACGCCCTAATACGCTATAAAACAATAGATAAATGCTTGCAAAATAAATTTAGAGATTGGACGCTTGAAGATTTAATTCAAGCTTGTTCTGATGCTCTTTATGAATATGAAGGTAGGCAAGTAAACGTGAGTAAACGCACTGTGCAGCTAGATATTCAAATGATGCGCAGCGACAAGCTTGGTTATAATGCTCCTATTGAGGTTTATGAGCGAAAGTATTATTGCTACGCAGAAGAAGGCTATTCTATTACAAATATTCCACTTACCGAAAACGACATGAATGTGCTCTCAGAAACGGTAGAAATGCTGAAGCAATTCAAAGACTTTTCTCTGTTTTCAGAATTAGGAGGAATCATCCAAAGGCTAGAGGATAAGGTTCATACTGAAAAAACTAATCAATCTTCCATTATTCATTTAGACAAGAATGATAACTTGAAAGGGCTAGAACACCTAGATACTTTATATCAAGCCATACTGAAAAAGCTGTGCTTGAATATTAGTTATCAATCTTTTAAAGCCAAATCATCTTCTTCCACAGTCTTTCACCCTTTCTTGCTAAAGGAGTATAATAACCGATGGTTTGTAGTCGGTAAGAAAAAGAAAACAGCTAATGTTTTGACCTTTGCTCTAGACAGAATTCATGACATTGAATACAATCTAGATGTGCCATATTTAGATGAAGAATTCAATGGCGATGACTACTATGATCATACTATTGGTGTAACTGTATTACCGAAGAAGCACTTGAAAGAAATTCAACTGAGAATAGATGCTTCCAATGCTCCTTATGTGCTTACTAAACCTTTTCATCATTCTCAAGAAGTGATAGAACAAGAAGGTGGAGGCGGTGTGGTTATTCGCCTAAAAGTGGATCATAATTTTGAGCTAGAGCGTATGATTCTAGGTTTTGGAGAAACCGTAGAAGTGCTAAAACCAAGACATCTAAGGAATAGGATTAAGAAGAAGTTGGAGATGGCGGCTTCTATTTATTCTTCGTAAAGAAGATAACTTCTCTTTAGTAGTGTTTAAGACTTTCGGCCTTAAGTTTTAAGGCTAGTTTCTTCCTTTAATTCAACCGAATTAAACTCTCTTTTATGGTTTCTTACCTGACAATTCTGCTGAGCTCTTACCATCAGAGTTTGGTTTCCTACCTTTGTTTGGTTCTCTTTTGAACCGTTTTAAAACCATGACTAATCCACAACTCTCCTCTTTCGGTTTATTTACAAGCATTGTGGTGCTAAGTATTTTTACTTGTATTTCTTATTTAGCTCACTCTCAAACTAGCTTTCAACTAGATTCTCTAAAAGTCCAGAATTTATACGATTCAGCTTATACCATTGAAATTCAAGAACCTGACAGCGCTTTAGAGCTTTATGCAGAAGGTGTAAGAATTTCAAAAAAAATAGGATATGCACTTGGGCAGGGACGTG
>CAZTVP010000606.1:0-1771 GCA_964616995.1 uncultured Comamonadaceae bacterium | reverse complement strand
ATCAAGTTCAATGGAGATAACTGCTACGGAGTCATAGGAGCTAATGGAGCAGGGAAATCTACATTTCTTAAGATTTTATCAGGAGAAATAGACCCGAATAAAGGGCATGTTTCTTTAGAAGCTGGCATGAGAATGTCTGTACTTAAGCAGGATCACTTTGAGTTCGATGAAGTACGTGTGATAGACACAGTAATGATGGGGAATAAAGAGCTGTGGGATATCATGGAAGAGAAAAATACACTTTATGCCAAGGAGGATTTTTCTGATGAAGATGGAATGAAAGCCTCTGAACTTGAAGAAAAATTCGCGGAGATGGATGGATGGAATGCAGAGCCTGATGCGGCCATGTTACTTTCTGGACTTGGAATAGCAGAAGCTGATCATGATAAACTATTAAAAGACCTAAACGGTAACCAAAAAGTAAGAGTGCTTTTGGCCCAAGCGTTATTCGGAAATCCGGATTATCTTATTCTAGATGAGCCTACTAACGACTTAGACTTACAAACTGTAACTTGGCTAGAAGACTTCCTTCTTGACTTTAAAAATACAGTTATAGTAGTATCTCACGATAGACATTTCTTAGATACCGTGTGTACACATATAGTAGATATCGATTTCAAGAAGGTGAAGATGTACACGGGTAATTACTCGTTCTGGTACGAAAGTAGTCAGCTGGCGCTCCGTCAGAGAAATGCGGCTAATAAGAAGGCGGAAGAGAAGAAGAAAGAGCTACAGGAATTCGTGGCACGTTTTAGTGCTAACGCATCTAAATCTAAGCAGGCTACTAGTAGAAAGAAACTTTTAGAGAAGATTAATCTAGATGATATAGAGCCATCTAGCAGAAGGTACCCAGCCATTATCATAGAATCTAATAGAGAAGCAGGGGATCAAATTCTTCATATAAATGACATGAGTAAATCCTTAGATGGAGAAGTGTTATTTAGAGGATTAGACTTGAATGTTTCTAAAGGAGATAAAATCACTGTTTTAGCTAAAAATGGATTGGCTACTACTGCATTGTATGAAATTCTAAACGGAAATGATAAGCCAGATACTGGAGATTTCCAGTTCGGTCAGACCATAACCACAGGTTATTTACCTAATGAAAATGCTGAGTTCTTTGAAGAAGACTTAAACCTCATAGACTGGTTAAGAC
Organism: uncultured Comamonadaceae bacterium; assembly: GCA_964616995.1. Lineage (GTDB taxonomy): Bacteria > Bacteroidota > Bacteroidia > Flavobacteriales_D > Sanyastnellaceae > ASP10-05a. The sequence goes on along the minus strand of CAZTVP010000606.1, from coordinate 615 downwards.
AGTATTCTGAAAATAAAGACGAAGTATATATCAGAGGTTTCTTAGGCAAGATGTTATTTTCAGGAGAAGAGACATTTAAGATGGCCAATGTGCTCTCTGGAGGAGAAAAAGTAAGATGCATGATTTCTAGAATGATGCTTACAGGAGGAAACCTTCTCATGCTAGATGAGCCTACTAATCACCTAGATCTAGAGTCTATTCAGGCTTTCAATAATGCATTAAAGGACTTCCCAGGAACGGTGTTATTCACTTGTCATGACCACCAGTTTACACAGACCGTGGCTACCAGAATAGTAGAACTTACTCCTTATGGCTGTTTAGATAAGCTCATGAGTTTTGATGAATACATCTCTAGTGATAAAGTAAAAGCGCAGAAAGAAGAAATGTTTGGCGCGTTGCAATAGGCTTAACGTAGTTCTATCACTTTCAAGTTGCTCCGATTTAATCGTGTAAAAGTTATTTCCTGAAGTGAATTTTTAAGGAAGAAAGTTTCTAACTTATCAGGTGAAATTTAAACCTTGATAAAATTGAAAACAATCAAACTATTAGCTGTAGTTCTGGCTGCGGCACTCATTTCTTCTTGTGCTAAAGAAGAAGTTCAAACCTCCAGTTTAT
>CAZTVP010000605.1:0-1781 GCA_964616995.1 uncultured Comamonadaceae bacterium | reverse complement strand
TTGGTCGAAGTTTACTCCTGATGATGCATCGAGGTAAATTTCTGTTTGCACCGCTTCACCTAGCATTCCCGTAAAATCCCAAGTTACATCTTCACCCATCAACTCGTAATCAGCGGTGATTTCGGTTAGGGTTTTGTATTCTAGTACATCTCCAGCTTCTGGAATGGTATTAATAGATGTGGTTATCTGTGCGTAAGAGGCACAAGTGATAACAGAGCAAATTGCAAATAGTAAAGTTGTTCTCATGTTAGTTAGTTTGGTTTTCATATTTCTTTTTGTACTTCTGATAAAGCTGTATTTGCCTATTGGTTAAGGAAATAGACCTACCGTCTATATAAGCTACTTCCACATTATTAGTCATCATATCTAAGGCATCACCAGTAGAAATGAATAACGTGGCACTTTTTCCGACTTCTAAACTACCATATTTTTCATCTACTCCTATGATTTTAGCGGTGTTAAGTGTTAGGCCAGCTACTGCTTCTTCATATTCCAATCCATAAGTAATGGCGGTTCCAGCGTAAAATGGCAGATTTCTAGAATTCATCTGCTCCATATCTCCAGCATTTTCAAAACACCACTCTACTCCCATTTCTTCAAGTATAGCTGGAAGTTTATAAGGTAAATCTATATCATCGTATCCATTCCACGGAAGGTCATGAACTCGAGCTAACATCACTGGCACTTGGTTCTCTTTGAGTAAATTAGGAATGAGGTGTGCTTCTCGCGCTCCTATAATCACCATTTTCTTTATTCCAAATTCTCTTTTGACAGCTATAGCTGCTGTCATTTGTTTAGCGGTGTTAGCATGTACATAAAGCGTTACATCAGAATGAAAAAGCTTAGCTAACGCTTCTAAGCGTAAATCCACTGCTAAAGAATCTTGACTAGTGGCATAAACCTGCGCTTTCTTCAAGTAATTTTTGAGTTCATCTATTCTCGTTGTGTAAGACTCTCTTTCTTTTAGGCTCATCAGTTTACCTGTGTGGTCTCTTTTATACATCCAAGGCCAGTACACATGAATACCATCCGATTCACGAATTAAAGCATCTTCCCAGTTCCACCCGTCAAAATGCACTACAGATGACTGACCTGCTATGAATGAACCTCTAGGTGTGATTTGACCCAGAAGAACTCCATTCGTTCTAACAGTAGGTGTTATTTCACTTTCGGTCTGAAAAGCTATCACTGAACGGATATGAGGATTTATTTCACCGGTTTCTCTTTGATCACGTGTGGCGCGAACAGCTCCTATTTCTTGAAGCCCAAGTGTAGAATTAGGTGCTATAAACCCAGGGTAAACATGCTTGCCTTGTTCATCTATTACCTTATCGTATAAGTTCTCTCTGGCGTTAGCAGCACTTCCCACATAAGAGATTAATCCATTATCAAACCCTATGGCTCCATCTAAAATACGAGTTCCAGTTCCGGTGTGAATGGTCACATTCTTAATTAGAATAGATTCACTTTGCGCAGCTGCAGGAACGGGTGTTTGAGCATTTACACCTAGCACCATCAGAAAAACACAACTGATGAATAGACCTGATGTATATAAAAATTTAGTGCAGTTCATTAGTTATAGTATTACAGTGGTAATGTTGGCTTTTAATTTTTCCTGGCATTTGGGTGCCATCATTAATTCCTATTTCGGCCATAAGCTGAATAATTCTATTTCTTTCTTTCTTTATCATTTCTCGCATCTGCTCATCCTTTTCAGCGCTGTAATAGCACTTTCCGTCTATGTAGGTAAAAAGAGGCTTAGCGTAAACACTTAAAGGTGA
>CAZTVP010000604.1:0-1783 GCA_964616995.1 uncultured Comamonadaceae bacterium | reverse complement strand
AAAACTTCTCCGCCAAAGGTAAATCAGGTTTTTCAGTAAAAGTAATGACTTACCTTATGGATTCGTCTTTTACCGAGTCATCAAACTGAATGTATCCATAACCTGTATTTGGAGATGATGGTTTTATGCCTATCGTTAAAAGCCTAGGATGCTCTGAAACATGTTTAATTCCTGTTCTAATGTCTTTTATAAAAGCAGTCTCGTTTGTTATTAGTTGATCTGCAGAAAGCACTACCACATTAGCATCAGGGTTTTTATTTTGAATCCAAAAATGTGCATAAGCTAAACAGGGTGCGGTGTTCCTCATAAGTGGCTCACATAAAATCTGCTCTTCTGGTATTTCAGGTACATGTTCCACTACTAGATGTTTGTAGCGCTCATTAGTTACTACTAATATGTTTTCCGCGGTGCAAATAGGTAAAATACGCTCGAATGTCATTCGAATAAGTGATTTTCCTATTCCTAGGATATCATGAAATTGCTTTGGGAAATCAGCAGTGCTCATAGGCCAAAATCGGCTTCCGATTCCTCCTGCCATGATTACACAGTAAGTGTTCTTATCTGGAGTCAACTTGTGAGATTTTCGGCAAAAGTACTTGAATTATTTAATCAACTTAACTTCAGAAATTGGTTGAAAAAGATACTCCTTCTGATTACCCAGGGATTTACAAAGGAAAAGGCGTCTTCGTTTTTTTAAGAGCTTGAATTCCCCTTTGTCTCTGAAAGAGAAAACTTGTCCAGGTTTTAATTCAGCTACACGAGTTTTGTTTGATGTTGAGTTTTCTTCTCTTTGCACCGTTAAAAAAAGAGCGTCATCTACTGTAGAAGTATAAGAAGGACTGCTAAGATGATTTTTTATGTAAGGATTCAGACTATCAGGAAAAATATCTTCTGACACGAGCGCAGATAATAAACGCCCATAGTGATGCTTCCATTCTTTTCCATGTGGCCTTATAGACAACCCGTGATGAGTAAAAGCTATATGATGAGCTAGTTCATGAGTTAGAGTAATAAGCATAGAAATAGGACCTAGATTATTATTAATTGTGATCACAGGCTCCTTTTTCAACTGTTTTATTCTGTAATCTCCGAGCTTGGTTTTTCTCGGTTTTACAAGTAATATTTTACCAGGGTACTCATCTAGACAGGGTCTTAAAACGCCAGATGAACCTTTAGGAAGTTTAGGCCATAGATGCTCGAAACCTTTATTCAAACGAGCCAACTTCTTCTATCTGATCCCATGTGGGACATGAGTTACACTTGTTCTTCTTTCTAAAAAGAGAACAGCTGGAGCTCAAAAGCAATACTAGTAGGAAAATCCAAATGGTTCTTTTTCTCATAAGGCCAAACTTAATTTCTTTCTTTAAGACATACGAAGTTTTTAGCCTTTATATTTTAAAAATGATATAGAAGCCATGGTTAAACCTGTGGTGATATACATATTTTAGCGGTCTGTGAGTATGTTTTATAACATAGGTGAGTACGCTCTTTTACTGACTAGGCTTTTTAGAAAACCAGAAAAATGGAAGGTTTACCTAAAACAGCTTGTTCATGAGCTGGATAAAATAGGGGTACAGTCCATAGGAATAGTGGCGCTTCTTTCCATTTTTATGGGAGGTGTAATTACTCTTCAGACCGCTTCTAACATAGATAGCGCTTGGATTCCTGCGTACACCATAGGATTTGCCACGCGCCAGAGTGTAATATTAGAGTTTAGTCCTACGCTAATCTCTCTCATTTTAGCGGGAAAAGTAGGTTCAAACATAGCATCAGAAATAGGCAC
>CAZTVP010000603.1:0-1787 GCA_964616995.1 uncultured Comamonadaceae bacterium | reverse complement strand
ATAGCGGCTAATGACAAATCATGATGAGTATCTATAATATTCCAAGTAGTTCCATTAAAAACCATAACAGTAGAAGCTTGAAAAGCTGCATTATCTCCACAGTTTGGATGATAAACGTCTGTTACTACACTTGCATATAACCACTCTGGTCTTTCTGGACATATTTCAATATTTATTTGAACAATTTGTCCATAGGTGTTTCTAAAATCTGTTAGATCAAAGCCAAAATCTTCCGTTAATAATATTTCATATTCATCTGAACTAGAGTCATATCTGTAAATTTGACCTTCAGAGATGTACTCTAAAAAGTCCCCTGAGCCAAACAACGGATCTAAATTCTCTTCTGGAATATAATTATAGTCTCCAGAAAAATAAAAAACATTATGATTATCCGGTTTGTATGCAATTCCTCTAAAATTAGCATTGATGATTTCTTCTGGTTCATACGGATAGTATTGCAATTCCGAAAAAGCTGTAAGTTTTTCCCAGCTCGCATTAGCTTCAAATGCATTGATACTCTTAAAAATTCCAGCTGATGTCGCCACCAACACCTCATTATGATTGCTAGGGTTTACCACAATTCTTCTACAAGTAAACCCATAGCTTATCTCCTCATCAAAAAACCCTTGATTAATTTGTTCCCAGCTATCACCGCCATCAAATGATCTATATATACCAGCGGTATGAAAAGGATTTTGAGCGTCATTAGTGACTAATTTCCGTGGTAAAACTTCATCGGCAAAACCGGTGGCTACAATCAAATAATCTTCCTCTTGGTAACTAACTGCTATATCTGCAATAGCGGTAAAAGGTATATCTCTGTCTGCTCCAGTCGTATGCCAAGTTTCACCAGAATTCTCAGTTTTCCATAAACCACCATGAGAGGATGCGCCCCAAATAATTCTGTTAGTATTACCATTGTAGTTGGGTGAAAAAGTTAGCCTTATCATTCTTCCTGGCCAAATGGGATCAGTAGTGGAAAATTCAGTAGGACTTAAGCAACTCCATTCTGGAGTAGCAGGCAACCCTGCATTTTCAAAGGAATTAGCATACCCTTCATAGGCTTTCTGCGCACCTTTTGACGACCCTGTTGGATATAATTGATCCAACCATATGTCACCTAGCTTTTTCATTTTACTTTTAGTACTTCCCTCGAATTCTTCTTCTCCATCTTCTTGTGACATCACTCGGTCATATACTTCATAAAAATTTTGTGGTTCATTTTCTTCTTGAGAAAACAGTGAAAAGGCTAGTAACACTAGGCTTAAAGTAGTTAAATGTTTCATTTGATATTTATTAAGGTTTGTGCTAAAGCTAGATGAATACTTTCAAAAATCCAAAACAAAGTTTACTTAAAAAACACTCGAAAGCTAGTAAAACCATTTATAGAACAATCATAAATAGCTCTTTATCAATTATTTAATTTTATACAGAAATAAATTCAGCTCTACCAAAAAAATCGCTGAAGTAGATTAATGCCGTTTCTCACTTTATAAACAAAGAATAACCCACCACTACATTGAACTCCGTAAGTGGATTTACTGCATTGAACTCGCGCTGGGCTAGGTACCCAAGGTGCATGTGATTATTCTTTTTCAGTTTATAGCGCGCGCCTAGTTTTACTCGGATGTCAGTATGTGAGAAATCTGTGGTGTTTTGCACCGCGTAGAAGGTTTCTCCTGCGAGGTAAACACGCCACTTTTTTATGCCTTTGTAAGTTACTTTTAGTTTATGCCGCATAGCCACATTGGCATCCAAAGCGGATTCACTGCCTAGTACTCCTACTT
>CAZTVP010000602.1:0-1794 GCA_964616995.1 uncultured Comamonadaceae bacterium | reverse complement strand
TTCAGAAATTTCCTCAGCTTTTTTCTTCAGCACTGGATCACCGTAAGCTACTATAGGTAAAATCATTTTAGAGGTTTAATGACTTAAAAATTTTGCGGTGCAAAGATAGCAATTTCCATTTCCCTTAAAGTTACTATTTACAGACACAAAAGGCTTCAAACCCACTACTTTTGCACACAAATTAACGAAAGAGTAATGGAAAGAGAACTAGATTCAATAGAGTCAGCCATAGAAGACATAAGACAAGGAAAAGTCATCATAGTAGTAGATGACGAAGACAGAGAGAATGAGGGAGATTTCGTAATAGCAGCTAGAAAGACTACTCCAGAAATCATCAACTTTATGGCTACTCATGGACGAGGTTTAATTTGTGCTCCGTTAGAAGAGTCTAGATGTGATGAACTAGGTTTAGAACTTATGGTGAATAACACGAACGCAGCATTCGAGACACCATTTACTGTGAGCGTGGATTTAGTTAGTTCTGAAACCACTACGGGGATTTCTGCCGCGGATAGACATAAAACCATAATGGCTTTGATAGATCCAGATGTAGATCCTAACACTTTAGGTAAGCCTGGACACATATTCCCACTCAGAGCTAAGTCTGGAGGAGTGCTAAGAAGAGCAGGTCACACTGAAGCAGCAATAGACCTGGCCAAGCTTGCAGGTTTTGAACCAGCTGGGGTTATCGTAGAAATCTGTAATGAAGACGGAAGTATGGCTAGACTACCTCAACTTTTCGAGATAGCAGATAAGTTCGACTTAAAAGTAGTTTCCATAGAAGACTTGATAGCTTATAGACTTCAGAATGATAGTTTAATAGAAGAGGAGCTAACTGCGGAGCTACCTACTATGTATGGTGATTTTAAACTTGTGGCGTTCAGACAAACAACAAGTAATACGGAGCACTTAGCTCTCATTAAAGGAGAATGGTCTAAAGATGAAGAAGTAATGGTGAGAGTACACTCAGGAAGCATGATAGGTGATATTTTTAGGAGCGAACTCTATGGAAAAGGAAAGCAACTACATAGAGCCATGCAAATGATGGAAGAAGAAGAAAAAGGTGTGATAGTTTACATTAACAAACTGAGAAGCGGAAACGGACTTATAGATGAACTTAAGTTCTTTCAGGAGTCTGCCTCTGCAGAAAAGGTAAGAACTTCTAAAATGAATTCTAAAGATTATGGAATAGGTGCTCAAATCTTACGTCACCTTGGAATCTCTAAGATGAAATTACTTACTAATTCTCCTAATAGAAAAATAACTGGTCTAGATGCTTATGGTCTGAGCGTTTCACAAACTATTCAACTGAGCTAGAATGAACGTTCAGCGGAAAGAAAACAATATAATATTGTTAAATGAAAAAGCCCTGATGAAATCATCAGGGCTTTTCTATATGGTGTAAATGTGAGGTCTTATCCTTCAGCAGAATCTTCTTTCTTATCTGCTGCGCTGTCTTTTTTCTTCTTATCCCACTTAGCGTATTTGTTCTTGAACTTATCAATTCTACCAGCGGTATCCACAAACTGCATTTTTCCTGTAAAGAATGGATGACTCTTATGGCTAATATCTAATTTAATCACTGGATACTCATTTCCATCTTCCCAAGTAACCGTTTCTTTAGTCTCAGCTGTACTTTTTCCTAGGAATGCGTAATCATTACTCATATCCTTGAAAACTACTAGTCTATAATCCTCTGGGTGTATTCCTTCTTTCATTTCACAAAAATTTCGGAGTGCAAAGATAATACTTTTATTTATTTGAATAACTACTTCTTAAAATTATCTCTTTCTT
>CAZTVP010000601.1:0-1797 GCA_964616995.1 uncultured Comamonadaceae bacterium | reverse complement strand
AGAAGCAGAACAGCTAAAACGTGACGCTATTCTACTAGAAGAGCTAGGCTGCTTCGGAATAGTACTGGAGAAAATTCCAGCTGAATTAGCTAAGGAAGTGGCGGCATCTGTGAGCATTCCTATTATAGGCATAGGAGCTGGAAATGATGTGGATGGACAGGTTTTAGTGGCGCATGATATGTTCGGTATTACACAGGAGTTCAGCCCTAGATTCTTAAGAAGATACGCTGACCTTTCTACTATAATGAGTGATGCGGTTAAAGGCTACATTACCGATGTAAAATCTGGCGACTTCCCTAATGAAAAAGAGTCGTACTAACTCATATTCTTCTTTAAAAAAAGAGTTTAAACCTAAAGCAGCGGTGCAAAGAACCAATGCTTCCAACCTAGAAGTATTGTATGAAGACAACCATCTTATAGCAGTCAACAAACGTTCCGGTGACCTCATTCAAGGAGATAAAACGGAGGACAAAATTCTCTCCGAATTTGTAGCTGAATACATCAGCAAGAAATACAATAAACCTGGAAAAGCCTTCATTTCTATCATCCATAGAATAGATAGACCTGTAACTGGCGTAGTCGTCTTTGCTAGGACGAGTAAAGCTACTACCCGAATGTTCAAGCTATTTAAAGAACGAGAAGTCCAAAAGACTTACTGGGCTATAGTAGAAAACTCTCCCCGAAAACAGGAAGAAACCGTTATCAACTACCTGAAAAAGAACCCTTCCAGAAACAAGAGCTACGTACACCATAGTGAAGCCGAAGGAACCAAGAAAAGTGAACTCACTTATAAACACGTGGGCAAAGGTGACAATTATCATTACCTAGAAGTAAGCCCAAAAACTGGAAGGCATCACCAAATTAGAGCTACGCTCTCAGACATAGGTTGTCCTATAAAAGGAGATATCAAGTATATGGCCAAGCGCACGAATAAAGACGGTTCAGTCTGTTTGCATGCTAGAAAAATAGAATTCATCCATCCTGTAAAAAAGAAACCTATCAGTATCATAGCTCCTCCACCAAAAGAGGCTATTTGGGATGAGTTTTTGAAATTGAGTGGGGAGTAAAGAAAAGCAACTTTAGGTCTAATTTGTACTTCATTTTAGTGGAGGGAATTCAGTAATATTGCACGGCAAAATCTTATAGAAAATGAGTGAAGAAGTAGAACACTTAAAGTGCTTAATCATAGGTTCAGGACCAGCAGGATACACAGCAGCTATTTATGCAGCTAGAGCAGATATGAAACCTGTTTTATACCAAGGATTACAGCCAGGAGGACAACTAACAGAAACTACTGAGGTAGATAACTTTCCAGGGTATCCTGAGGGAATCAATGGGCCTCAGATGATGATAGACCTTCAGAAACAAGCCGAGAGATTCGATACGGATGTGCGTAACGGATGGGTGACTAAAGTAGATTTCTCTGGCGATGTGCATAAGATAGAATTAGACAATGGTAAAAAACACCTTACTGCTGATACGGTAATCATTTGCACAGGTGCATCTGCCAAGTGGTTAGGCCTTGAAAGCGAAATCAGACTAAGAGACGCTGGAGGTGGAGTTTCGGCTTGTGCAGTATGTGACGGATTTTTCTATAGAGACCAAGAAGTGTGCATAGTAGGTGCGGGAGATTCTGCGTGTGAAGAAGCTAGTTACTTGGCTAAGCTTTGTAAAAAAGTACACATGCTTGTGAGAAGAGACGAGTTTAGAGCTTCTAAAGCTATGCAGCACAGAGTAGAAGCGTTAGAAAACATAGAAATCCATTTCAATACGGAAACGGTAGAAGTACTGGGTGAA
>CAZTVP010000600.1:0-1805 GCA_964616995.1 uncultured Comamonadaceae bacterium | reverse complement strand
TAGGGTAGAAATCTCTAGAATAGAAAGTAACGCTGCGCAAAACAAGGAAATTAATCTCAGCGATGCTCAGTCTCGAGCTTTGGATGAAATTAGAGATGCATTCGAAGATAAATCTGTGGCTCTGTTACATGGTGTAACGTCTTCAGGTAAAACTGAAGTGTACTCCGAATTGATACAAGACTGTTTAAATAAGAATCAAACCGTTCTTTTTCTGGTACCAGAAATAGCCCTTACTACTCAACTTATTACTAGGCTCAGGAATAGATTTGGAGATTTAGTAGGGGTGTATCATTCTAAGTTTAATCAGGGGCAACGAACAGAAGTCTGGAATGAATCACTGAAAGGAAATGAAAGTAGATTCAAAATATTCATAGGAGCTAGGTCGGCTATTTTTCTTCCTTTTAAGAAACTAGGGTTAATCATTGTAGATGAGGAGCACGACAGTTCTTACAAGCAGTTTGACCCCGCGCCTAGGTATAATGCCAGAGATATTTCACTGGTTTTAGCCCAGTTCCAAGGTGCTAAAACACTTTTAGGAAGCGCCACACCTTCATTGGAAACAGCTGTGAATGCTAGAACTGGAAAGTATGGTTTGGTCTCGCTTTCTGAACGATTTGGTCAGGTAGAACTACCTGAAATTAAAACGGTCAACCTCAGAAAAGAGGTTAGGGAGGAAACTATGAAGGAGGAGTTCTCTTCTGAATTATTAGACGAGATAAAGGCTACTCTGGAAAATGGAGAACAAGTCATCTTATTCCAAAACAGAAGAGGCTATTCACCAGTTTGGCAGTGTACTACCTGTGGTCATGTGCCTCAATGCACGAGATGCGATGTAAGCTTGACTTACCACAAGCCTATAAATGCCTTGAAATGCCATTACTGTGGCTTTCAGGTGAGTCCAGCTCCTACAGTGTGTGAGGTGTGCGATAACACCACTTTTAAAATGGTAGGTTTTGGTACGCAGAAAATAGAGGAATTCCTTTCAGATGAGTTTGAAGATGCTCAAGTTCAGCGTATGGATTTTGATACTACGCGTAGCAAAACCAGTTATGAAACCATTCTTCAAGACCTTGATTCTGGTTATACCGATATTCTAGTGGGTACTCAAATGGTAACCAAAGGATTGGATTTTAATAACGTGGGATTAGTGGGCATCATACAAGCAGACCAGATGCTACGCTTCCCAGATTTTAGAGCTTTCGAGAGGTCCTTTCAGCTTATGACTCAGGTGGCAGGAAGAGCAGGAAGAAGAAAGAAAAAAGGTAAAGTCATTATCCAAACCTATTATCCAGACCATAGAATCATAGACAATGTGCAGTCTCATGATTATGAAGGTTTTTACAATGCAGAAATCCTAGAGCGTAAAAAATACAGTTATCCACCTTTTACTAGGCTCATTAACTTGACAGTGAAGCACAAGAAAATAGAGGATGTAAATGCTCTTTCTAAGGAGTTAGCATGGGAACTGAAAAAAGTGTTTGGTGAAAAAGTACTCGGCCCAGAGTTCCCGCCAGTAATCCGAATTCAAAATCTTTACCTAAAGAACATTCTCATTAAATACGATAAGAAGCTTTCTACCTCCGCAGTTAAGACTCAGCTAGAACAAATCTTAGAACGCTTTAAAGCTAGTAATAAGAGTTCAGGAGTTAGGTTAAAGATAGATGTAGACCCCGTATAATTTGAGGTGTTATACTTTTTTAGTTAGAAATGATTTTGTCAACTAGAGGTTGAGTTTCTTGTTTGCGTTTCTGTTACTTTTTGCTTCTCCAAAAAGTAACCAAAAAGGAGCCAACAAAAAACAAATT
>CAZTVP010000599.1:0-1807 GCA_964616995.1 uncultured Comamonadaceae bacterium | reverse complement strand
TCTCTTCTTCTATGATCACTTCACAGCCTTGGTCATCTGTAATGGTGAACGTGTAATTTCCAGCAGCTAAGTTTGAAACTAGAAACGAACCTGGGTTTGGACTAGTAGCGGCTACATCTATGAAATAAGGTTGAGTTCCTCCAGAAATGCTAATAAGCACTTCCCCATCTGTATCCCCAGGGCAACTAACATCCGAAACTAATACATCTGTTATGATTTCTTCTGGCTCTTCTATGGTGAAAGATTCCTCTATAGTACAACCTACAGCATCTGTAAGTGTTAGGTCATAGGTTCCTTCACACAAATCTTGAATAGATAACTGGTCTGAAGTGAAACCATTGCCATCTGTCCATTCCACTGTAATAGGCTCTTGACCTTCTGTTATGGTTATTTCTATACTTGCATTGCACAGCCCAAAACAGTCTATAGGTGTGACATTAGATTCTATGGTAAATTCATTGTCTGCCTCTAATGTGACGCTGAACGTGCTTTCACAGCCAAAAGCATCTGTTACCATTAGTTCGTAAAGCCCAATTTCCAAATCTGCTAAATCCTCATCATTACTGAAAAAGGCTCCGTCTCTATTCCACTCTACAGTATAATCTGGAAGTCCTCCGCTTATGGTAATAGCTATGGCTCCCGTGGCATCTCCTGAACACAATGGGTTCAACACCTCATCAGGAGTAATTTGGATTTCATCTAATTCTTCTATGACAAAGGTGGTATCCTTTACACAACCACTTCCATCCGTAATTTCTACGCTATATGTTCCACCTGAAAGATTAGAAATTTCATCAGTATTTTCATTAGTTGACCACAACACCGAGAAAGGTTCTCCTCCTCCACCTTCAGGATTCACACTGGCTATCCCAGAATTGTCTCCGAAGCATAGCGTATCTGTGAACATGAGATTCGTAGTAATCTGCTCCACCTCTAAAACGAAAGTGGTGTCTATCGTACAGTTATTTAAATCTGAAATAGTCAGCGTGTTTTCTCCTTCACAAAGGTTTATTGCTACTTGCTGAGTTACTCCGTTGCTGTATTGAAACTCATAAGCACCAGTTCCTCCTATGACTATTGGGAAAGTGGTTCCGTTACAAACATCTGAACAAGTTGGTGAACTTTGGTTCAGTTCAAATACCGCTAAAGGAGCTGGTTCAGTAATTTGGACATTAGCTACACAAGTAACGTCTTGCCCTTCATCTGTTACCAGAACGGTATAGGTTCCTGCTCCAAGTCCCGTATAAATATCGCTTGTATTATTCTCATCTGAGCCTCCAAACCATTCATAAGAAAATGGACCTACTCCACCTGTAACTGTAGCTTGTACCTCAGCATCGTCCGCTCCATTACAGCTAATGTTTTCTCCGTTAAAATCAGTTATGATGTTGATTTCTATTTCGAAAGATGGGTTTCCACAAGGGTTAGCCACCCTAGAAAAGAAATGTATCGGAAGCTCTGAATCCAACGTAGAGTATTCGGTTTCAGGCGCTATTATAGTTTCAACTAAATCAGATTCTATAGTTAAACCTTCATCTGAAAGAAGACTTTGTCACGCTACTAATCTTCCTGTGATACTCGTTAACTGATTCTCACCTGTAAAAATGAGATTGTCTCCACTTAAATCATATTCGTTTAAGGACAGAGCAGAATTGTGCGAATGAATTTCATAACCGTCCGCTACTGCTAGATTGGAGTTTACATTCCACTGACCGTTAAAGTATATATCTGCATGAATTCTTCCAGCTGAGATAGCACCACCATCTATTAGCTGAAGTGTAGTTTCAGAAACTAGCTTCACATCTTT
>CAZTVP010000598.1:0-1809 GCA_964616995.1 uncultured Comamonadaceae bacterium | reverse complement strand
TAAACTTGTACCTAACTCTAATTACTACAAGGCCAGAGAAAAGAACATCAAAGATTACAATAATATGATGCGGAAATCTACTGCGAGTTCTGATAAGGGAAAAGTAGCACCAAATATCGAACTTGATGATCCAGATGGTGTAGAAAAAACACTCTACGAGTTAAGAGGAAAAGTAGTTCTTATAGATTTCTGGGCATCATGGTGTGGGCCATGTAGAAGAGAAAATCCTAATGTTGTAAGAGCATATAATAAGTATCATGATGCTGGATTCGAGGTTTTCTCTGTATCACTGGATAACAATAGAGATAAATGGGTAGCTGCTATAGAACAGGACGGTTTAATATGGGATTACCATGTGAGTGACCTTAAAAAATGGGATACTCCTTATAAGAGCATATATAAATTCAGCGGAATTCCTCATACGGTTCTAGTAGATAGAGAAGGGAAAATAGTAGAAACTAAGGTAAGAGGAGCGGCTTTAGAGAATAAGCTAGAGGACTTATTCGGATTCTAAAAAAACATCTGAATTGGGGTCTAAAATTTACTTCGCTTCTGATTTTCACTTAGGTGCTCCCGATAGAGCCACTAGTCAAATTCGCGAAAAAACCATCGTAAGGTGGTTAGACTTTATAAAGGAGGATGCTACTGAACTCTTCTTAGTTGGAGATATTTTTGATTTCTGGTTCGAATATAAAAGAGCTATCCCTAAAGGTTTCATAAGACTCTTAGGTAAATTAGCAGAACTGTCTGATTTGGGAATCAAGATTCACATTTTTACTGGTAATCATGACATGTGGATGTTCGATTATTTGAAGGAAGAACTGAACGCAGAGCTCTACAGAAAACCTATTCAAATAGAAAGACAGTCTAAAAAGCTATTCATAGGTCATGGTGATGGTCTAGGCCCTGGAGATCATGGATACAAGTTCATTAAGAAGGTATTTGAGAATAAGTTATGCCAGTGGCTATTTGCGCGACTTCACCCCAATTTCGGAATAGGATTAGCCGATTATTTTAGCAGAAAAAGTCGCGCTAAAACTGGAAAGTCAGACGAAAAATTTTTGGGAGAAGAAAACGAGTGGTTAGCTGTTTACTCTAAAGAACAACTGACTATACAACATCATGACTACTTTATCTTTGGCCATAGGCATCTTCCACTTACCATTCCTTTGAGCGAAAAATCTACTTACTTCAATTTAGGTGAATGGCTGAATTATAATAGCTACGGAGTTCTAAAAAATGGAGAATTTACGCTCTCTTACTTTAAAGAGTAAGCGTAGTACATCATATCTTTTAATCGGTGTGAATATCCCATTTCATTATCATACCAGCCTACTAACTTCACCATGTTTCCTACTACAGAAGTGAGCTCAGCATCGAATACGCAAGAATAAGGACTACCTATCACATCAGAAGAAACTATAGGAGCGGTGCAATAAGATACCAAACCTTCAAGCTTATTCTTACTGGCCTCTTTAATTAGTTCATTTATCTCTTCGGCTGATGGAGGATTGTCTATGGTGAATGTTAAATCTGTAAGACTTCCATCTGGAACCGGAACACGAATTCCACATCCTCCTATCACATCTGCCAATTCAGGAAAAATAGTAGTCAAAGCTTTGGCTGCTCCAGTTGTTGTTGGAATTATGGATTGCACCGCTGCTCTACTCCTTCTTAAGTCTCTATGAGGTGCATCATGTAAGTTCTGATCAGTGGTATAGCTATGAACCGTAGTGATGAAGCATCCTTTAATATCAAAGTGATTATTCATAATGTGCACTAGGTGGGCAGCACTATTAGTAGTGCATG
>CAZTVP010000597.1:0-1825 GCA_964616995.1 uncultured Comamonadaceae bacterium | reverse complement strand
TAAAGAATAAAACAAACGGAATTTCTACAGAAATGAAAAGAGTGTCATGTCCAAGAACATTTGAATTAGGTTCTTTAACATTCAAGAACCAATCCTTGGTCATAGGAATGAGAAGCGTTAGAAAAACCACAAATGCTAAAAACCATTTATAAAGATTAGAGAGTGCTAATTTTCTCCACCAAAAACCGATACAGAAATAAATAAAAATCCAATGATACACTGACAATAGTAACCGCCAAAGGTCAAAAGCGATGGGAGTTCCTCCGCTCACATCCAAAGGCTCATATTCAATTCGAATCTCGCTAAGATAAAATGATGTGCCAATGACGTCTTGAAAAAGAGAAAATAAAATTGTGAGGGAAGCCGACCATTTTAAAACAGTTACAACATACTTATCGGATTTCTCAAGCTTTAATTCGGATGCAGAAATCTTATGGATTAATCTAGAGATTAGCATATAACCAAAAAAGAAAGCTCCTAATGCCTGGCATATAGTCAGATAAACATCCATAATACGAAGTTAGTCTATAGGTTTTAGAGTTTCATTGCACCGCTAAAAAACCTCTGCTTACAGTGAAACGTAACTGCCTTTACACCGTATCTTTGCAGCCGAATTTAAAACGCTAAGATTATGCACAGAACGCATCGTTGTGGAGAATTGAGAATCAGTCATGTGGGTGAAAACGTTACACTTTCAGGTTGGGTTCAGAAATCCCGAGACCTAGGAGGAATGACCTTCGTAGATTTAAGAGACCGTTACGGAATTACTCAGCTGGCATTTAACATGGATACCAATGCTGACCTGTGTGAAGCAGCCAGAAAACTTGGGCGTGAATTCGTGGTGAAGGTAACCGGAAAAGTCATAGAACGAAGCTCCAAAAACGACCAGATGGCCACTGGAGACGTTGAGCTAGAAGTTACAGAATTAGAAGTGCTCAATGCCAGTAAAACGCCACCTTTTACCATAGAAGATGATACGGATGGAGGTGAAGACCTGCGTATGAAATACCGTTACTTGGACTTGAGAAGAAATCCGGTAATGAAGAATCTAGCGCTTAGAAATCGACTTTCTATAGAGACTAGAAAATACCTAGACAGCATAGAGTTTTTCGAGATAGAGACTCCATACTTGATAAAATCTACTCCAGAGGGAGCACGAGATTTTGTAGTGCCTTCTAGAATGAATCCAGGTCAGTTTTATGCGCTACCGCAAAGTCCACAAACCTTCAAGCAGCTGCTCATGGTAAGCGGTTATGACCGTTACTACCAGATAGTAAAGTGTTTTAGAGATGAGGATTTAAGAGCCGACCGTCAGCCGGAGTTCACGCAGATAGACTGCGAAATGGCATTTGTAGAACAAGAAGATGTGCTGAATACTTTTGAAGGACTTGTAAGGCATTTGTTTAAAGAAGTAAAAGGTGTAGATGTGGATAAATTCCCACGCATGTATTACGATGATGCCATGCGTTTATACGGTTCTGATAAGCCAGACCTGAGATTCGGAATGGAGTTCGTGGATATGGCGCCTGTGGCTAAGAACAAGGGATTCCAAGTGTTCGATTCTCAAGAAGCCATAATCGGAATTAAGGTAGAGGATGCGGCCATATATACTAGAAAACAACTGGATGCACTAACTGATTTCGTCAAGAGACCTCAGATAGGGGCCAAGGGGTTAGTGTACTGCAAGTGTAATGAAGATGGTACATTCAAGTCATCTGTAGATAAATTCTACGATCAAGAAGACCTAGCCAAATGGGCCGAAGTAACTGGTGCTAAAGCTGGTGATCTTATCTGTGTGCTTTCAGGAGATACAAACAAAGTAAGA
>CAZTVP010000596.1:0-1831 GCA_964616995.1 uncultured Comamonadaceae bacterium | reverse complement strand
TAGGAGCAGATGTAATGCTGGAGTACATTTACGTGTTAGGCAGACTAAGACAAGCTGAGGTATTTGATTTAGCAGGTCTAGGAGCAGAGTTCGAAGAAAATCCAGAAAGGGAAATAGCATATTTCGGGATGGAGCATGACCATAGACTCTGTGAAGCTGGAAATATCATGGCTGACCAAATGCTTTTTGGACACAGCGCTATGGAAGTGTTAGAAGTTTCAGAAGAAGATAAAAAGCGTTTTATAGAAGAATCTATCAAGCGTTTAGTACTGCATGAAGTGGGGCATACGCTCGGACTGAACCACAATATGAAAGGAAGTTCTATCCAAACCGTAGAGGATATCAAAAACATGGAGAAGATGAAGGAAGAAGGCATGTGCAACTCAGTTATGGAGTATCCAGCCATCAACTTTGCATTAAATCCGGCTGAACAAGCACTTTATTATGATTACAAACCTGGAGCTTATGATGAATGGGCCATAGAATTTGGTTATTCTCAAGGCGTAGAAGATGCAGATGAAGAAGAAAAAAGACTTCAAGAAATCTTAAGTAAATCCGGTGACCCGATGCTCGTGTTTGGTAATGATGGAGACGATATGCGTTCTGCCGGTAAAGCCATAGACCCTATGGTGAATATCTATGACCTAAGCAGTGACCCTGTGGCATATGGAGTGGATAGAATGAAGCTGGTAGAAGAAAACCTCATGCCCAAAATACTGGAGAATTTCTCTTTAGAAGGTGAAACTCACATGAAGCTCAGAAATGCTTATCTAGCTTTAACTGGAGAGAAGTCTAGGCAGTTAGTGGTCATTAGTAAGCACATAGGAGGAATCTCCGTAAACAGAACCTTAGAAGGTCAAGCTACCGAAAAAGACCCATACACTCCACTTTCTAGAGAACACCAGTTAGCTGCTATGGATGCGCTGGGAAAATATGCCTTTGCACCAGATGCCTGGGAGTTTGATGGAGAGCTTATTCGTCATCTGCAGTTGCAAAGAAGAGGCTTTAACCAACCTTATGGTGGTGAAGACCCAAGATTGCATGACAGAGTATTGAACATTCAGAAAGCACTTTTAAGACAGCTAGTTCATCCTAACTTGCTGAAGAGAATTGTGGACAGCGAACAGTACGGAAATGAATACAGCTTAGCAGAGTACATGGATGACCTCACAGACAAGATATTCAAAGAAGATGCTGGAGGTTCAGTTAACTCGGTAAGACAAAATTTACAATTAGCTTACACCGAAAGTCTCTTGAAATATTTGGATAATAATAGAGCACTACCAAGTTCTAAATCCATGGTGCTCTACGAGCTAAACAGAATAGCAGAAATAGCCAAAAGCAAACCAGGAAACACCGCCACCAAAGCCCACAGACAACACCTAGCGCTGATGATAGAGCAGGGGTTGGATGATTGATTTATTTTAAGGCTTCGGTTAGTTTAAATAATTGACTTTAACCTCTTTCTAGAGTGAATTAATTCATGGAATTATTTTATAGATATTTGGATAGGCAACTAACTCTTAGTGAGTTCGAGTCAATATTATTCAGTTCTAAAGAAATCGAAAATATATTAGGGTTGGAAGTGTATACTTCATTGATAAGTATAAACTACAAAAAGAAGTTTGCGTCAGAAGAAGTGATAAAGATTATTGAACAAGAAATAATTGACTTCGAAAAATTTAGAGAATGGAAAATTCAGGACGTAATTTCTAAGGATGGAAAAAAAATAGAATTGACTCATTATTATACCAAGCAAAAAATTACCATGGAGTTGAATCTCGAGGATAAGAACAAACTTGGTTCCTTCTTAGAAGGTTATGTGGATATT
>CAZTVP010000595.1:0-1839 GCA_964616995.1 uncultured Comamonadaceae bacterium | reverse complement strand
CATCTGCTTGCTAGAAAGATTCATTTTTAGAAGACAAGCTAGCCGCTGTTCCGCTGGCGATAGTCGGTCTGCTTTGTCTTGTAATCGTTCTAAAAAGTTAGGGTGGACTTTCTCAAAAGTGGTGAGAAACTGCGTCCAGTTTTCTTTATTCTGAAGGTTGAAATTGATTTCCCTTTCTAGGTTTCTTAGTCCCTGTTCATTCTTTTCTGCTGCGGCAGGCACTAGGGAAGAGACTTTTTCTTTTACGGAAGTTAAGAGCTCATTCTGCTGGCATAGCTGAAGCACATGAGAAGCTAATTCACGTTCTATTTGTTCTTTTTCTGCTTTTTGAGCTTCTAGTTCAGCAGCTTGTCTTTGTGATTTTTCGCGTGCGAGTCTTTTGTTTTTGGCTGAATTCTGGTACTGCCAGAAAATCACTACCAGCGCCAGAAGACTGAGCCCTCCTATTAACCACCACATGCGTTGTTTCTTCAGGCCTTCTATTTCAGATTTAGACTTGAGCAATTCATTTTCCTTTTTAACCAACTCAAGCTCTTGCTCCTTTTTTTCCGTATCATAAATAATCTGAAGTTCTTCTATTTGAGTTTGAGTTTGAGCATTGAAAAGAGAGTCATTGATTTCGTTGTAATCCTCCAATGCTTTTAGTGAGACTTCATAATTTCCTGATGATTTATGGAGTAAATAAAACTGCTCATGAGTAGCTCTTATTCCAGTAGTCAATCCATACTGTACGAAAATAGCCTCAGCATCCTTAATGGCTTGAAGAGCTTCACCTGTTCTGCCAAGTCCTTTGAGTGCCTTTGCTTTTTTAACGAAGGTCCAGCCATACTCATGATTATTATCCAGAGACTTGAAGAGCTTCATGGCCTCCGAGTTAATAGAAAGTGCTTCAGAGTATTTTTTTAAGCCTAGTGCCACATCTGATTTTCCGTCTAGGGCATTCGCTCGAGCATAGTCAACATCCAATTGGTTCGCTAGAGAATCTACCTGATTATAATACTGTAAAGCCTTACTAAAATTCTCTCTTCTAATTTCTAAATAACCTAAATCATCTAGAGCCTCCAGCTGAAAGTAAAGGTCATTAATGCGCGCATATATTTTTTCAGCTTTTGTTAAGTAGGTTTCCGCATCCTCATAACGCTCTGCAAAGAGATGTGCTTCTCCCAGCTTCAAGCATCCATCTCCTATTCTGCTGCTGTCTCCTGCTAATTCATAATTGCGCAGCGCCTCCAAATGATACTTGGCAGATACATTAAACTGTCCTTTCAAGTTGAAAATATCTCCGCTTATACCCTTTCCAAACCCTATAAATCCAGGGTTTTCGAGCTCTTCAGCCAGCCTGGTGAACTTCTCATTCCATTCTAAAGCTTCATCGAACTGAGCCATGTCTTTGTAGATTCCTGATAGGTTTCCGTAGATAACAGCTTGTTGTCTAGGCCAGTCCATGCGGTGCAGTAGTGAATCTGCTAGTAAATAATACTCAATAGCCTTTGGGTAATTAGAGTTCATCATTTCTATGCCGCCCCACTTGTCATAACAAAGAATCAACCCTCTTTTGCTGCCTGATTTTTCAGATAATTCAAAAGCCTGATTGATATATTCTCTAGCTTTTTCAGGGTCATTTAAAGAATATTCTCCATACAATTTAAAACATGCACTTATTCTGAGAGAATCGTCTTCACTAGTGGCTAGAACATTTTCCAAGCTATCAATTTGGGTGTGACTAGCTGCACATAGAATAGAAAACAGAATAAAAAGAGAGAGTTTTTTTAAGCTTGACATGTAGTAAAGATAAGGATGAATAAAACAGTGGAATTTACTTCTGGATATAGTTATATC
>CAZTVP010000594.1:0-1846 GCA_964616995.1 uncultured Comamonadaceae bacterium | reverse complement strand
ATTTTAGGTCAGTCAATATCTCAGAAAACAATGGCATATTCATGGTTAACGGTAAGATGCAAATCAAAGGAATTACAAAAGAAGTAAGCTTCCCTTTCACTTTTGAGAACAATGTTTTCAGAGGAGAATTTGACATCAATAGATTAGACTATGGGATAGGAACTGACAAAGGCATGGATAAAAACGCCAGCACTATGCTCAGAGTTCAATTAAAAGTTCCTGTAAATAAATAATTAAAATGAAAAGGATTTACTTACATGGATTAGGCGCAGGATTAATTTCAGCTATAGCATGTCTGTTTTATAGCGAGATATATAGTACTGCCATGTACGTAGATTTCTCTGATGTCATCAATATCTTCTCTGTAATGGGAACTTGTCTTTTAGGGAGCTTGGTAGCTGCAAGTGGTTACTATTTCCTCACCACTAAAATGAAAGACAGAGATATTATAGATGTTCTCTTTAATGTCATCTATGTTACACTCACATTTCTGAGCTGTATCTATCCATTTTCAGTAAAGTTACCATTGGATTTAGATGCTCCAGAATTATTTCCTGGACTGGTGATTCCTATGCATTTCTTTCCAGTGCTTTTCTGGATAGCATTAAATCCTGCATTCAAGCACGGTAGCAAGTAATTTAGAAGTTACCTTGGCTTTATGAAAGCTTTAGTCTGTTCAGAATACACAGGGGTTAAAAGTTTAGACTTTAAGGAACTTCCCATTCCTTCTCCTTCAGAAACAGAGGTTCTAATCAAGGTTGAATATGCTGCTCTAAACTTCCCTGATACACTTACAATTTTAGGTAAAGACCAGTATGGACTTGGCCTTCCTTTCATTCCTGGCAGAGAAGTAGCAGGAACTATTACTGCTGTGGGTTCTAAGGTAAAGACTTTTCATATGGGACAGAGAGTTGCAGCTACCATGATGAGTGGTGGTTTTCAAGAGTATTGCACCGCAGAAAAAAACGCTGTGTATGAAGTTCCAGAAGGAATTAAACTAGCTGAAGCTGCTGGAATAATCGTAACCTACGGAACAGCCTTTCATGCTCTTTTAGATAGAGCTAGTTTAAAATCTGGAAGCACCGTAGCGGTGTTAGGCGCATCTGGAGGTGTAGGATTAGCCGCGGTGCAATTGGCCAAAGCCCATGAATGCAAAGTCATAGCATGCGTAGGTTCAGATGAGAAGGCTGAATTTTGCCTAGAAAATGGAGCAGATGATGTCATTAATTATTCAGAAGAAAACCTGAAAACCCGTTTAAAAGAGATTACCCAAGGAAAACTAGATGTAGTGGTAGATCTGGTGGGTGGCGACTATTCTGAACAAGCGTTTAGAGTGCTGAGCTGGGAAGGAAAACATTTGGTAATAGGATTTACACAAGGAGAAATTCCTTCTATTCCACTGAATCTACCTCTTTTAAAAGGTGCCTGTTTAACCGGAGTATTCTGGAGTACATTCTGCAGGAAGTTTCCAGAAAAACAATCTGAAAACATGAAAAAGGTTTTTCAATTATTGACTGATGGGAAAATTCAACCACATATTTTCAAGGAATATCAGTTTTCTGATGTGAAGGATGCATTTCAGGATATGATAGCGAGAAAAATTATCGGAAAAGCTATTGTAAAATCACCTTAAACTAGAACAGAAACAAACACTTAGGTCTAATTCAGAAATATTTCTGATTTTTCCTGCAACCGTCCGTTTCTTCCCTTGTAATTAATAGTACACCCGCTAAGATTCTTTTTTCAAATCGTTGGAATAAACTAAGTCTTAGTAGAAGAAATAGATTGAGTTTGGTTCTATTAGGTTAATAATCTGTTTCTCTAAAAACACATATAGTTAATGAAA
>CAZTVP010000593.1:0-1847 GCA_964616995.1 uncultured Comamonadaceae bacterium | reverse complement strand
CGAGTTCTACGTATTTGTGGAAAGCAAAAGAACCCTCTCCAAATACCTGTAAAAGCATAGGACGATTTTCTATTCGTTCGTATGCTGCTTTCTCTAAAGCATAACGGGCGCTTTCTCCTTCTCCCAGCACCTCGAATTTTTGCAACATGTATGGATACTCCTGAATTACATCATAACCGATTTTAATAGCCGCAGCCAATAATAAAAACAGGACAGCTAAGAAGGTAGTTTTAAATGATGAACTCATTCCTACGTTCTTTTTCCCATAAAACATAGGAGCTAAAATGAATATCAGGAATACGCCAGCTGCACCCGCAGAACCCGTTCTAGAACCTGTAGCTATCAACCCTCCGAATATGGTAAAAGCTATGACTACTTTCAGAATGCTAATGTTAGCCATCATTCGGTACATGGCCGCTGCAAAGGATATCAGCAGCACCAGTCCAACATCATTTACCGCTATAAAAAACGACTGAACTCCATAACTATAAATATCATAAGAGAGAATACCTATTCCTGTGATGAGAGAAAATACAAGGAAGCCTCCACCAATAGCTCCGAACCACACCATGAGTCCCATGATATAATCAAAAGAGAAAATATACTTCTCCTGTATGTACAGGAAATAGGCCAGAAGAAAATACGGGAACATAATACGCGCTAAAAACTCGAACTCACTCTTAAGGTCTATAAAGTCAGCATAAGAATTCCACACGAGCCAGCTTATACAGAATGAAAGAGCCAAAAGAGTACACCAAATATTAATGAGTTTATTATTCAATAACACTACAATAGGATTTGTTATTCCCATTAAAGCCATTCTATACATGGCACCGATTGAAATATCAGCACCTGCTACGAAGAAGATGAGGCCATTAAAGAAATCAATGACCACAGGAACTATAAGGATGAAAATATTTAAAAGCTTAAACAGCTTTACCTTTTCTACCCGCATTAGAAGGCGTTTTCTTCTCCTTTAAAGATGTTATACACCGTATAAAAGATGATTTTAATATCGAACCAAAGACTCCAGTTTTCTAAGTAATAAACGTCATGTTTTACTCTTCCTATCATGGCTTCGTCATTCTCAGTGTTTCCTCTAAAACCGCATACTTGGGCGTGACCAGTGATTCCTGGTTTTACTAAATGTCTTACCATAAATCTATTAATGATTTTACCGTAATCTTCAGTATGCTGAAGCATGTGCGGCCTCGGCCCTACTACACTCATGTTTCCTAAAAACACATTTAAAAACTGCGGAAACTCATCTAGACTGGTCTTCCTTAAGAAAGCTCCCAACTTGGTAACTCTAGCATCATTTTTAGTGGCTTGTAAGCTATCAGAATTACTATTCACCTTCATAGTTCTGAACTTGTAGCACTTAAACGTCTGATTATTTCTGCCGCTTCTTTCTTGAATGAATAGTACTGGCCCTTTAGAAGAAAGTTTAATGAGCAGTGCTAAGACTGGAAACATAATCGGATAAATCAGAAGAATGACTAGAGAAGAAAATACAATGTCAAAAACCCTTTTTATAATACGATTGCTCAAATGTTCAAGTGGCTCTTTTCTATAAGTAAATACGGGAGTATTATCATAATACTCTAAAGCCGTATTTCCTCTCAAGTATCCCTGATAGTCCAGCGCGAATCTGAATCTTATCAAATTATTGTCTGCAAAGTCAATGATTCTTCTCATTAAGTCCTTGGACATATAATTACTAGCGTAATAAATTTCTTCTACCTTATTCGATTTACAATACTCAGTAAGCTGACTTATGTAGCTTTCAGTATCTCTGCTTGGATCATCGAATCTCTTTTTTAGCTTGTACCCTAGTATTCTTTTCG
>CAZTVP010000592.1:0-1853 GCA_964616995.1 uncultured Comamonadaceae bacterium | reverse complement strand
AATGTCTCTTCATATTCGTCATACTGAGCACTCACACCCACGGTATAATCCCACTTTTTAGTCTGCTGGCAAGCGTACAGTAAACTCACTCGAGCATACTGATGAAACCCTTCATAATTTCTATCTCCGTAGGTGTTTTCCTGTTGTGAAAATCCAGCATTTACCTGACTTCCCACGCTCTGCCACGTTTTATCTGGCCACACATAACCTGTCTTAGCAGCTAAGTCCAGTTGCTGGCCGGTTAGATTCACTGCCCATGGAGAAGGTGTGTTTTCTCTAGAAATTTGACCAGCTTCAGAATTGGTATTCGCATAATTAATGCTGTAGTCACCATTCCAGCCTTTTCCGCTGCGCCAGAGCCAGCTATTTCTTACTATCAAGTCCATCACCTTGGGCATGTCATAAAACCCATCCGAATTCTTGTCGTTCTCTCGGCTGTTCTGCTCTGAGTGAATCATAAATATCGTACTCCACTTTTCATTTACTTTCAGCGGTGCAAATGCATTCAACTCCACTCGACCACCCATATTAGCATACATATTCAAGTGAGGAGACTTAGCCGTTTGTGGGTTAAAAGTGGCCACGTTAATCTGTCCGGTCAAACTCTCGAAACCATTGGTCACCGAACCAGCCCCTTTAGAAATGTAGATTTGATTAATCCAAGTTCCAGGGATTCTAGCTATTCCATAAATACTGGCTAATCCTCTAACAGTGGGAATATTATCTTGTGTAATCTGAACGTACCTTCCAGATAGTCCGAGCATCCTAATCTGCTTGGTACCTGAAACTGCATCTGTAAAACTGGCATCTATAGAAGCATTGGTTTCGAATGCCTCACTGAGGTTACAGCAAGCTGCTTTGCACAGCTCAGTAGTGGTCAATACTTCAGAATCCATAGGGTCTATCAGAGAAATCTGGGTTCCTTCTAGCTCTTCTTCTATTTGTGCCTCATTGATTTGAACTCCTTTAGCAGGTTTCATTCGAGCAGTCATGTAGTCTAGTGTTCCTCGCAAGGCAAGTTCTTCATAACCGATAAAAGAGAACAAGAGCGTATCATTTTCTGAAACCTTAGCCACAGAAAATACTCCATTCTCATCCGTAGGCTGGCTCATCATTCTAAGTCCTTTGATGGAAACATAAGCTCCCACTAATGGAGCGTCATTTTCATCCAGCACTATTCCAGTATAAGACTGGGCTTGAAGAATCGTTCCTAGAAAAAGTACTGCCGCCAGAATTCCTAAATGCCTAATGTTCATGGTCATGGTCATGTTCGTCAGATTTAGAATGTTCATGTACTCCTTCACCATCTTTATGCTCGTGCGTTCTATATTTACAGCAGTGGTGAATTTTATCGTATTGCTCATCAGAGGCTTTCGACTTAGCGGTATCATGCCCCGCAGCATTTAATAACTGGTGAATTTGCTCATTTGAGATTTTAGAGGGAACATACGTGATTTCTAAGTTGTGTGTAGCCAGCGTGTATTCTACGAATTTCACTCCTTTCACATCTAAGGTGCGTTCTATGCGTTCCTTGCACATTTGGCAGGTTCCTCCTACCTCAAAGTTTTCTGTTACGGGTTTATTTGATTGACTGAAAGCTACAGCTGAAAATAGCAAGAAGCTAAAAATTAAAATATGTTTCATTTCTTTTAAAAAATTGAATTTCAGTGTTTAAACTGAATTTAATAATGGGGTAAATAACAGGGGAGCATCAACGGTGCAATGCTAAATCAGCTCATAGAAGACCTTCTACAAAGCTGAGAAGTAGTTAAGAATTACCCGTAAAAAATGAAACTAGAATGTAATTTGAATAGACCTTCATCAGGAGGTGAACCTCTAGAAGTAGGCTGTTC
>CAZTVP010000591.1:0-1858 GCA_964616995.1 uncultured Comamonadaceae bacterium | reverse complement strand
GATAGCTTCTTCCTCATCTGGAAGCATGGCTAGGTAATGTCTTTCTATCTTATTAAACAGTGTGAGCTCTACTTTCTTAGGGTCAACCAGTACAAACTTTATCTGAGCAGGATGTTTCTTGTAAAGCAGCGAAACCAGAATGGCATTCAGCCCAACTGATTTACCCTGACCAGTAGCACCAGCCATCAGAAGGTGAGGCATCTTGGCTAAATCGGCTATGAGCGTTTCGTTAGATATAGTCTTACCTAAGGCCACAGGAAGTTCCATTTTAGAATTCTGGAACTTATCAGAAGCTATGAGTTTCTTCATAGAAACTATCTGTGGATTAGAGTTAGGCACTTCTATACCTATAGTTCCTTTACCCGGAATAGGAGCTATAATTCTAATTCCTAATGCAGCTAAACTCAGTGCTATATCATCTTCCAGATTCTTTATCTTACTAATTCTAACTCCCGGAGCTGGAATAATTTCATATAGCGTTACAGTAGGCCCTACAGTAGCTTTAATCTTAGAAATCTCAATCTTGTAGTTATTGAGCGTTTCCACGATTTTATTCTTGTTGGCTTCCAGTTCTTCCTTATTGATTTGCACTTGACCTGAACCATGATCCATAAGGATGTCTATGTTCGGAAGCTCATATCTACCAAGGTCTAACTTAGGGTCGTATTCACCGAACTCCTGAACCTTCTCATCTATCTGCTCCTCTGAAAGCTGCTCTTCCTCTTTTTCTACCGCTATTTCTACGTCTAGTTCTTCATCGTCTTCAGACTTTTCATTAGAAGCTTGCGGTGCAATGGTTTCTACCTCAGAGCTGAGTTCCTGGGGTTGAATGGTCTCAGTTTCTTCAGGCGCTACAGTATCTTCTAAGCTAATGTCATCTATCAGCGCATCCATTTCAGAGGATGGAGAAACATCTTCTGAGAGGATATCGTCTATAATGTCTTGTTCCACTTCGGTGGTTTCATCCGAGGATGTAGAAATAGTACCAATGAGTTCTTCGTTTTTCTGTCGATTGTTTTGCACCGCGCTTTCTTCATCTTCTGATTCTGCAGATGCGGCAGTTTTAAAGCGGTCAAGGTTAAATGCCAGACCTAGCTTAGATAAGAGTCCATCATAGCTCACCACTAAGAATATTCCCATGGTTAGGAGCATAATCAGCGAAGTCCCGAATGTTCCTACGGCATTCTTCAGCCATAAGCTCAACCCAAAACCAACTCCGCCTCCTAAGAGTTTAGAATCTTGAATAACAGAAGTACCATTATCTAAAAGTACCTCCGATAAAAACGGGAAAGAAAGTGCCACACAGACCCAAAATGTAAGGAATGTGCCCTTCATCCACAGAGAACCCATCTGAAGCGGTAGCGTCTTTCTCAGTGTTTTAGCTCCCCATAATCCCAGTAATACAAGGGGAATAAAAACGGCTAACCCAAAGCCTTTTCGCACTAAAAAGTTCCCGCAGATAGCTCCCAATTTACCAAGTGAGTTCTTGTAAACCTGTGCAGCACTGTCTGACGTAAGTGTAGTAGAACCTTCTAGTAAAACAGCATCATGTGCATAAGAAAAGTAATGACTTACAGAAGCGGCCGTAAAGAATATGCTGAGCATAACTAGTGTGAATCCTAATACTTTAGGAGTTCTCTTGTCTGCCATAAGCACGAAGAGTTTACTAGGAGAGCTGCTCTTCTTTTTAGGCTTCTTAGTCTTGCTGGAACTAGCGCTAGTATTCACTTTCGACTTGTTCTTGACAGGTTTTCTATTTCGGGTCATACGCTTCAACGGGTTAGCTACTGGATTAATCTATCAAATTTAAAAGTTCATCTTCCTGTAGGTAGGATTAACAGGTTGTTTTCTAAACATT
>CAZTVP010000590.1:0-1860 GCA_964616995.1 uncultured Comamonadaceae bacterium | reverse complement strand
AACACTAAATTAGCCAATAAATGCCTTTGGGAGAAGCTGGTTGAGCATTGCACCTCTAAAAAAAGAAACTCATTTCAAAGAGCAGATTTCACTGTAAATAGGTTTTCACAACTGTCACTTTTTAGAATCCTAAAAACAAACAGGCGTAACCCACTACTAATGCAACCACTAAACCTGAAACGGTGATAATGAGAGCATCCTTTTTATTCTCAGCTATGAGCGGGAAAATACCATCTCCGCTAGTAGCTATAGATGCCGCTATCAAGGCAGCCATGGGGAAATCAGATATGGTGATAAAGGCTACAGCAACGGCTATCATACCTCCACAACCTGGAGTAGCACCTATCAGCGCAGCTATGGTAACTACCACAAATCCAGACTTTTTCATCCAAGCTTCAAAGGTTTCTGGCCCAATGAGAACGTCTATGACGAAGTTAGCTACAAATAGTCCTACGAATACGTAAGTAATGACCATGGTGATGTCCTCTAAACCATGTTGTAGCGTAGAACGCAAGTCCGTGGTTATTCCTGAATGACAGTCTTCCTTCAAGACAAATCTATACACCACATAATAAACGATACTGAGAACGGTGAGCGCTATGGCTACCCAAACCGAGAGGTCAGCTATAGCCTCTATTCCTCCACCCCACAGCGCCATGATAGAACCAGGAGCTAAGAAGATGATACAAGCCATGAGTAAATAGAACCCTATACCATCTATGAAACGATGCGCCCACTTTTTATCTGAGGCGGATCCTGGAAATTCTGCATCTGAAGTTTGGACTACAGGATTAGAATTTAGCTTAATTCCAGTTAAATCTATGGCATACCCCAGCACTATAGCTACGGCTAATCCTACCACTGTTACTATTCCTAAGGCTTCTAAATTACCTACAACATCTGCCTCATCTGATGCTCCCATGAGTACGAAGGTTCCTTCTCCTAAAGTGGTAATAAACGCTGCGAATAGACCCCCGAAAGTGATGTGATTGTTCTTATAAAGTGTGGATGCTACTATGGTTCCGCCACATCCTGGAATGACTCCGAAAAGTGCTCCAATAATAGGGTGTGCCCATTTAGGCCCTATTCCCCCATTTACATTTACCTTATCTCTAGTGGCATAACTAATGAGCGTGAAGCCTATGATAGAAATGGCTACATAACCTCCTATAACTCCAGCAGCTTCTAGGTTATCTATGATAAATGACCATAAGTCAAAATCCATGATTCTTAGTTGATTTAGAAATGAATAGCCTTGTTTTTCGGCTGCGCAAAAATAGACTTGTACGTCTGGAAAAAATCACTTTTAGCACAATTGTTTAGAACGGGTTTAAATAACAATCAATAAAAATGTATAGGCCGAATAATAGAAATATTCGGTTAATTTTTTTTTTAATCGAGTCTACTAATTAAAGGCTTCAAAACCAAGCTTTGTGTTAGCAAATCAGCATTTTGTGTAGGCCTTTATAAATCATAGTTTTGAACTTTGCACCGCAATCAAATCAATATATCATGAAAAAGAATCAACAAGTATTTACTGAAATTGAGATCAAAGCTACCAGAGAGCAAGTATGGAGAGTGCTCACAGATTTTGAAAAAATGCCAGAATGGAGTTCTTCATTTCAAGGTATTAAAGGAGATTTTAGAGATGGAGGCAAGGCTACTTCTTACTTCAAAGCTCCTGTAGGAAATAAAAATATGGAGTTTGAACACGTACTAACTGACTTTGAGGAAAATGTCTCGTTCGGTTGGTCTGACCCTTTTATGATGGGAATGAAAGACCATCATGTGTATAGATTAGAAACTCTAGAAAATGGAAATACCCGCTTTATACAAACCGATGGTGTAGAAGGTGGAGCT
>CAZTVP010000589.1:0-1862 GCA_964616995.1 uncultured Comamonadaceae bacterium | reverse complement strand
TGGTAGTCAGTTTAGCTATATGCAAATGGTGCTGGGTTATGTGCTGGGTTATGTAGTAATAGCTTATGTGTTAATCCCTGTGTACTACAGGATGAATGTGATTTCTATTTATAGTTACCTGGGAGATAGATTCGGAGAGGTGAGTCATAAAACGGGTGCTGCATTTTTTCTACTCTCTAGAACGTTAGGTGCTGGTATTCGCCTGCTTCTCGTGGCCAATGTGCTGCAGTACCTTATTTTCCAGCAGTGGAATGTTCCTTTTGAACTTACTGTTCTTCTCTCTATAGCCTTAATTTGGCTGTACACTCATCGAGGAGGATTGAAAACCATTATTTGGACAGACACGCTTCAGACAGGTTTTATGCTCATTTCCTTAGGATTAACCATCTATTTCATTAGTCAAAGTTTAGACCTAGGAGGAATTTTTAGCGTGGCCCAAAGTGTTTCAGAAAGTGATTTCAGCAAGGTTTTTTTCTTTGAAAACTGGAATGATAAAAATCACTTCATCAAGCATTTTCTAGGTGGAATGTTCATAGCCATTGGCATGACAGGACTCGACCAAGATATGATGCAGAAAAACCTAAGCTGTAAATCTGCTAAAGATGCTCAGAAAAATATGATGAGTTTCACAGCTGTTTTAGTGGTGGTGAATCTGCTCTTCTTAGGATTAGGAGCATTGTTATATATGTACGCTGCGCAAAATGGCATAGCAGTTCCCATGGTAGATGGTGCTAGTAGAACAGACTTGTTATTCAGTGAAGTGGCACTTAACTCAGGACTGGGAATAGCAGTGGGAATCTTTTTTCTTTTAGGATTAATAGCCGCTGCTTATTCAAGCGCGGATTCTGCTCTGGCATCGTTGACCACAAGTGTAACTGTGGACTTTTTAGATATGGAAAAGAAAACTGTGGCTGCTCAGGAGAAGACTAGAAAAAACACTCATCTGATAATGTCAGGAGTATTATTCATAGTAATTCTAGGTCTAAATGCTTACTTCGATCGAAGCGCTATTTTCCAAATTATATTTCTAGCAGGGTTTACTTATGGCCCATTGATAGGACTTTACTTTTTTGGGTTGTTTTCCAAACGAACCGTTTCTGATAAGCTTGTTCCCGTGGTTTGTGTTCTTTCTGTAGCCATAACTACCATTTTATGGTATTTCTCATTTAGAGGATTAGAATGGCAGACTCCAGAAACTTCTCTTTTTGGGGAGTATAGGTTTGGAGCAGAGCTGATTATAGTGAATGCGTTAATAACATTTTTTGGTCTATATATACTGGGAATTATTAAAAAACCGAACTAAGAATCCAACTTGACCACTGAATTATGTTTTTACTTGCTTAAGTATTCCAGTTTCTTCGTGAAAAACCATAAAATCATTAACCATGAAAAAAACTTTATTTTCTTTAATCTGTTGTCTTTCCCTTACTGTTTGTGGGTTTGCTCAGACACCTTTAACACAAGCCGTTGATTTCGATGTTACCTTCACAAATGGTGAGGAATTCAACCTTCAATCAAAGTTAGATGAAGGTAAACATGTAGTCATAGATTTTCTCTTTGTTACTTGTGGACCTTGTCAAGCGAATCAGCCATATTATACTGAGGCTTTTCAAAACTTCGGATGTAATACTGGAGACGTATTTTTCTTATCTGTAGAAAGAGATACAGATGATGACGGAGCACATGACTATGAAGAGTCTTATGCTGGTGAAAATCCGCCTCCTATAGCTTCAGGAACTGAAGGAGGAGGTCAAGAAGTGTGCAGCGCTTACGGGATAGGAGCATATCCTACATTCATTCTTATAGCTCCAGATGGAACTATTTTAGAGCAAGATATATGGCCATTAAATGGAACTGCAGAT
>CAZTVP010000588.1:0-1872 GCA_964616995.1 uncultured Comamonadaceae bacterium | reverse complement strand
CTGATTCTATAGCTGCTCCTATGATAATTACCTCTGCATTTTCTTCTTTCACTAACTCTCTTACCTTCTCTACATGAGCATTTCCTGACACAACACTTCCTTCTTCCACATTACAAGCGTACAGAACTGGCTTAGATGTCAATAGTTGAAGTTCTTTCATTAATGGAACTTCTTTTTCGTCCATCTCTACCGTTCTCGCTGATTTTCCCGACTCCAAAACCTCTTTTACACGGTCATAGAATCCTTTTACACGTTGTGCTTCTTTGTCTCCGGTTTTAGCCGCTTTGTTGATTTTTTGTAGTCTATTCTCGAGTGTTTCTAAATCCTTTAGCTGTAGCTCAAAGTCTATAACCTCCTTATCTCTAGCAGGATCTACAGAACCATCTACATGAACCACATTTCCATCATCAAAACATCTTAACACATGTAAAATAGCATCTGTCTCTCTGATGTTTCCTAAAAACTGATTCCCAAGGCCTTCTCCCTTGCTGGCTCCTTTTACCAGACCAGCTATATCTACTATTTCTATGGTCGTAGGCTGAACTTTCTCTGGGTCCACTATGTCTGCTAACTTGGTTAACCTTTCGTCTGGCACTGTGATTACTCCCACGTTAGGTTCTATGGTACAGAACGGAAAGTTCGCACTTTGTGCTTTAGCGTTAGACAAACAGTTAAAGAGTGTAGATTTACCTACGTTAGGCAGTCCTACTATTCCACATTTTAAAGCCATCCTTGAGTTTTTTTTAGCGGTGCAAAGATAATTTGAATTACGACCTAAGAGGTACGATTTTAGATTTTGGTGTTAGTAATGACTGATCAGCAAATTCAGACGGTTTCAAATTGCCAAATTGTGTCATTAACTTATTCACATTAACTAAATATTTCCATCGGTCATCCTACCTTCGCGGCAGAACGATTTCTGAACGAAAATGAACACTACAGAATTAACCAATATTGCGCAGCAAGTAAGAAGAGACATAGTAAGAATGGTACATGCCGTGAGCTCTGGACACCCAGGCGGCTCTCTAGGATGTACAGATTTTTTAGTGAATCTTTACTTTAAGCAGATGAATGCAAATCCTGAAAAATGGGACATGGATGGAAAAGGTGAAGACCTATTCTTCCTTTCTAACGGTCACATTTCTCCAGTTTGGTATTCTGTGCTTTCTAGACGAGGTTATTTTCCTGTTAGTGAACTAGCCACGTTCAGAAAACTGGACTCTAGATTACAAGGACACCCAGCCACAGAAGAAGGCCTGGAAGGAATTAGAGTAGCTTCAGGTTCACTTGGTCAAGGTTTATCAGTAGCGCTAGGAGCAGCTGAAACCAAAAAGCTAAACGGAGACAACTCCATCGTCTACACACTTCACGGAGATGGAGAGCTGCAGGAAGGGCAAATCTGGGAAGCAGCTATGTATGCGGCACATAACAAAGTAGATAATATCATAGCGACCATAGATTTCAATGGTCAGCAAATAGATGGTTCTTTAGAAGATGTGCTCAGTTTAGGAAGCCTAAGAGCTAAATGGGAAGCATTCGGATGGGATGTAAGAGAAATGGATGGTCATGATATGGATACCATTTCATCTACTCTAGAAAAAGCCAAGGCTGACTGTGGAAATGGTAAACCAATAGTAATCATCATGACTACTTCTATGGGAAAAGGAGTTGACTTCATGGAAGGAACACACAAGTGGCATGGTGTAGCTCCTAATGATGAGCAGCTAGCAGATGCACTTGGGCAACTTGAAGAAACCCTTGGTGATTACTAATCTAACAAGTGAATTCCACTTGGTTTGATTTCTATTTTTCGGGATTTGTAAAGTGAGCCAATAGCCCGCTTAAATGCCTTTTTGCTCATACTAAGCTCCA
>CAZTVP010000587.1:0-1879 GCA_964616995.1 uncultured Comamonadaceae bacterium | reverse complement strand
GACTTAATTAATGATGATTTTGTGGGAAATATTTTTACCATTGACATAGAGTACAATCTTCCTATGAATCAAACCATAGAACCTGTACTTAGTTTTAATGATGACTTAACTGAAACTCTTCTTCTAGATGATAATGGATGGACAGGTGAAAGAACATATCAGTGGTCATTTATGACCATGGATGATAATTTTACTTTAGAAGATATACAAGGTACCATCATTGGCGGAGAGGATTTAGAAGGAGATGTTCAGTTCGATTATTTAGTAGGTGGCTTGGCAGCTATAGACACAGAGAACCCAGTTCTTACAAGCGCTTTCTTCCAACAGAACGTTATTAATGAAGAGTCAGTAGGAGACAATCTAAACTTATTAATTAATTTCTCGGAGGAAATGAGTTCAGTCGCTCCCATGATTGAATGGTCTAATGATGACCCCACTCAGAATAGCTTATTCTTACAAGTAGGTCAGCCAGGGTGGATAAGTGACACACAGTTTGGAATAGCATATGCCGTAGTAGATGCAGATGAGGAATTATATGAAATGACTTTTTCTGCGGACCAAGCCACAGACTTAGCAGGAAATGAATTAGTGATTGACGACATAATTGTGAACGGCTTCTTAGACACTGCCGCTCCAGAGGTGATTTCTTTAGATGTGAACGAGACTGTAATTAATGAAGGTTTGACCGGAAATGGGACACTCATATTTACAGTCACTATAGACGATAATTTCAGTAGTGAACAGGCACCAATTCTGAGTTTCCCTGTGGAGGATCCTAGTATGAGCATTTCATTAGACAGTGATGCAAGTGGTTATACTGGAGCTTCAGAATACACTTTTGTTTATAATGTCATGGATTTAGATTTAGAGTTAGAAAATATAGATATCCTTGTCACTGGAGTTGTTGATGATGCGGGGAATTCCGCTTTGCAAAACACCTTTGAAGATCTTTTATCAATAGATACTAAAGCACCAGAAGTTAATTCTGTTACAGTAAGCGCAGATTTAGTGAATGAAGCAGATACTGGTGGTGAGTTTTTTGTAGTTATAGAATTTGATGAGGAAATGGATGTGATGGGTGCTGCGCAAATAGGTTTTTCTCCAACTTCACCTACATCCCTAATATTTAACTCATCAAGTGGATGGTTAAACGAGTTCATATATAGAGCTAATTTTGACATAGAGGATGCAGATGAAGAAATGGAGGTGTTGGTTTCAGGAATGTCAGCAGTTGATTTAGCAGGAAATTCTATGTTAACATGGGAATACGAAAACCAGCTGGTCATAGATAATAGGGCTCCAGAAGCCTTAGTCACAGCTAATACGTATGACGTTACCCAAGAAAATAGCGGAAACTCAGGATTTCAGATTTTAGTTTTATTTGATGAATCTGTAAATGATGAGGTAATACCCTCTATTTCTTTCCCTATGGAGAACCCGAGTGTGGACCTGACTCTTAACACTGAGAACACTGGCTGGCTTGGATCAGCTTATAGGTTTGACTATGATGTAGCTTCGGACCTAACACCGCTGGCATTTATAGATGTGGAAATAAGTAATGCTGAAGATTTAAACGGTAATAATATTGGAACTCTAGAGTTATTAGATTATTTCAGTATCGAACTAGAGACTTTCTTAAGCGTAAATGACTTGATTATAAAAGAAATCAAGGTGTTTCCTAATCCCGTTCTGAAAGGTGATGATGTTATGTTAGAAATGGATGGGGTAGCCGCTAAAGATCTTATTTTATATGATCAATCAGGTAGAATCATTCAGGCAGAATTTATACAGAGCTCTTCCGATCAAGTAATCCTGAACACTTCAGAATTATCTTCTGGAAAGTATTTCATTAAAGTTAAAGATGATAACAAGCACTCAG
>CAZTVP010000586.1:0-1879 GCA_964616995.1 uncultured Comamonadaceae bacterium | reverse complement strand
GTTGAAGTTTTTCTAAGATTTGATTGTAATCGGTATAGCTTTTCCCGTCTGCTCCTAATCCGTTTCGTTTTATCTCTAGCGATTGTGTGGCTTTATGGAGTGCCTCTTGAAAAGAACGTCCTATTCCCATAACTTCACCCACAGCCTTCATCTGAAGCCCAAGCTCTCTGTCTGCCCCATGGAATTTATCAAAGTTCCATCTAGGGATTTTTACTATTACATAATCCAGCGTAGGCTCGAAGAAAGCACTCGTAGATTTGGTAATCTGATTGTCCAGTTCATCCAAATGATAACCTATGGCTAGTTTAGAAGCTATTTTGGCTATAGGATAACCAGTGGCCTTACTTGCTAATGCAGAAGACCTACTAACTCTAGGGTTGATTTCTATGGCTATGATTTCCTCATTCTCATCAGGACTTACGGCAAACTGAACATTACATCCACCCGCGAAATCTCCGATAGAACGCATCATCTTAATGGCCATGTTTCTCATGCGCTGATAAGTGGTATCACTTAGTGTCATGGCAGGAGCTACTGTAATGGAATCACCTGTGTGAATCCCCATCGGGTCAAAGTTCTCAATAGAACAGATGATAGTCACATTATCATTAGCATCTCTCAATAGCTCAAGCTCGTATTCTTTCCAGCCTAAAAGTGCCTTATCTATCATTACCTCATGGATAGGAGATAAGTGAAGCCCTCTGGTGAGCAGCTTATCAAACTCTTCAGGGTCGTGCACGAGAGAAGCTCCTGCTCCTCCTAATGTGTAGGAAGCACGGATACAAAGCGGAAAGCCAAATTCCTGTGCTACTTCTTTACCTTGAAGAAAAGACTTAGCAGTTTTTTGCGGAGCCATAGGAACTCCTATTTCATCCATTAATTCACGGAATTCCTGTCTGTTTTCTGTGACATCTATAGCCTTAATATCTACACCTATCATTCTCACATTGTTCTCTTCCCATATTCCCATCTCATCACATTTGATAGCAAGGTTAAGAGCAGTTTGCCCTCCCATGGTAGGAAGCACAGCATCTATGTTAGGATGGTTTTGAAGAATCTCTTCTATGGATGCGGTCTCTAAAGGCTTTAGATAAACGTTATCAGCCATAGCTGGGTCAGTCATGATGGTAGCTGGATTAGAGTTAATCAAGGTAACTTCTATTCCCTCTTCCTTAAGAGACCTGGCAGCTTGAGAGCCAGAGTAATCGAATTCACATGCTTGTCCGATAATAATGGGTCCACTTCCGATAATTAGGACCGACTTGATGCTCTTGTCTTTGGGCATTTTTTTTTTAACCGCCTCCTAAACTCCATTTTCTGAGTTGGTGGCGGTGCAATGGCTAAAACGAAAATCCGCGCAAAAATAGAAGTTGAGCATATAACTCTTGGCAATACTTTTTCACAAATAATCAAATTTTATGTATTCAGTAAGGAATTTTTAATTGTGTACTTAAGACACTAAGTGATTTTTTGCGAACTTGCAATAGTTAACCAGAATTAAGATGATGAAGTATTTATTTACTGCTGCAGTTGTATTTCTTTCCACCCTAATATTTGCTCAAACTCCGCAAGTGCTGGACTTGCCGGGAGGAGCGGAAGAAGGATTTGTTCAAACAGGTCCCACGTCAGGTTATTTGACTTTATTTGCTCCGAACATGCCTTATGCATATGTGAAAGGAGATTTCAGTGGATGGAATAATGTACTGATGAACATAACACCAGATGGAAACTATCACTGGGCAGAGCTAAATACATTAAACCAAGGTCAGGAATATAGATATCAATATGTAGTAGGACCTAATTTAGTGGAATCTGCAGATCCTTATTCAAATAAAATTTTAGATCCTTGGAATGATCAGTGGATATCAGAAGATGTATA
>CAZTVP010000585.1:0-1880 GCA_964616995.1 uncultured Comamonadaceae bacterium | reverse complement strand
AACTAGACACTTATATCAAAGACAACCCTAACGACCTAGAAGCTAGGTACATACGACTACTGGTACAAACTGAATCCCCAAGTTTCTTAGGATATAATGATTCTTTAGTGAAAGATGCTTCTTTAATAAGAGAAGCCGCATCTTATTCTCATCTTCCAGATTGGATTAAATCAGATATGCTCAATTTAGCTAATAAAATCCTAAGATAGACCAGTCAATGAACCTAGCGCTTTACATACTAATTACTCTTCTCACATTCTGCACTATGGAGTGCATCACTTGGCTCACGCACAAGTATGTGATGCATGGCTTTTTATGGTATCTGCATGAAGATCATCATCAACCCAGGTATCAGGGGTTATTTGAAAAAAACGATGCTTTCTTCGTGATTTTTGCCGTACCTAGTGCGGCTCTAATTATTCTGGGAACTACTCCTGAATTGAACTGGATTTTCTTCATAGGGTTAGGTATTTTGTTTTATGGCATAGCTTACTTTTTAGTTCATGATGTTCTTATACATCAGAGGTTCAAGTGGTTCAAACACACTAAGTCAAATTACCTTAAAGCGCTTAGAAAAGCTCATAAGGTTCATCACAAGCACTTAGGAAAAGAAGATGGAGAATGCTTCGGGATGCTCATAGTTCCTAAAAAGTATTTTAAACAATACTCTAGCTAAAGATGAAACCTTACACCTATTTATTAATAGATTTAGGGTGTATTCTAGTTCCGCTACTATGCAGTTTTATTCCGTATAGAGCTTTCTATAAAGATTGGAAGTACTTTTTTCCTGCCAATCTAATTGTATCATTTGTCTTTATCATATGGGATATCATTTTTACAGAAGGAGGAGTTTGGGGGTTTAACCCAGACTATTTATGCGGAATAGAAATTTATAACCTTCCCTTAGAAGAAGTCCTATTCTTTATTTGTATTCCTTATGCATGTGTGTTCGGTTATTTTGCGTTTACACATTACTATAAGAAAGTACCAAAAATTAACTCACTCGTCTGGCTGATGATAGGATTATGTTTCATTTTAATTGGCTTACTAAATCTCGAAAAAGCTTACACCACCACTACATTCATTAGCCTAGGAGCATATCTTCTGATATCATACCGCTATACTAAAAGACTATTTATTCATTCCTTAGGATACCTCTTAATAGTACCATTTTTCTTTTTGGCTAATGGTATTTTAACTGGTTCTTTTCTAGAATCACCTATCGTTTGGTATAATGATGAGGAAAATCTAGGAATACGAATCTTTACTATACCTGTAGAAGACATATTCTACGGATATTTATTAATTCTAATGAACCTTAAAGGCTACGAATACCTAAAGGAAAAAAAGAATAAATCATAGTTTAGCTACATTTGAAGTAAAACCTATCCAATGAGTTCTTCCGCTACTCCTGATGAATACATAGCTTCCAAAGTCCCTGCAGAGAGACTAGAAGCATTTAACACGATAAGAAAAACAATCCTCGAAAATCTTCAACCAGATTTTGAAGAAGGAATGAATTATGGAATGCTGGGTTACTACATTCCTCATACTGTTTATCCAAACGGATATCACTGTGACCCTAAACTACCACTTCCATTTGCTAATCTAGCTAACAGGAAAGGGTATATAGCGTTATACCACATGGGCATTTATGCTAACCCAGATTTACATAAATGGTTCACTGATGAATACTCAGCGCGGTGCAAATACAAATTGGATATGGGAAAATCATGCATTCGATTTAAGAAAACCGATGATATTCCATACGACCTGATTGGTGAGCTTTTTCAAAAGATGAGTGCCGAAGACTGGATTAAATTATATGAAAAAGAAATCAAAGGGTAAGTCATAAAAAAAGAAAAAAGAGTGACTATTTC
>CAZTVP010000584.1:0-1888 GCA_964616995.1 uncultured Comamonadaceae bacterium | reverse complement strand
TGGTTCAAATCCAGGTAGCACCACTAAAACATCTGCCTCGGCAGATGTTTTTTTTTGCCTTGATTAAAAATTAACTTGAATTCATTCTTGATTATTTATTTACTTTGACCCCATGCAATTTAAAAGCACGGCTTTATGCAGACTTGTGAATGGTGAACTCGAAGGTGAAGACATTGATGTTACTGGTTTTAACTCTTTGGAAGACGCCCAAGAAGGCGATATCTCTTTTTGTGATGGAGAGGACTATTTAAGTCTGGCTATTCAATCTAGCGCTTCTGTTATTATCACTAATAACACCATCGAAACTCAAGAATTATTGAATTCTGGGAAGACAATTATCACCGTGGAAAACCCTAGAATCGCCATTGCCACGCTACTATGGCATTACAAAAGTATTACAGAGAAAAAAACTGGCACCTCAGAAAATGCCTCCGTGCACTCTTCGGTTTATATTCCTGCTAACACTTATGTAGGAAATGCTACCATAGGGCAAAATGTAAAAGTGGGTGAAAACTGTGAAATCCATGACGGAGTTACCTTGGGAGATAATGTCTCTCTAGGAAACGGCTCTATTTTACATGCTGGAGTTACGGTCCTTGCCAATTGTTCCATTGGGAATCATGTGGCTATCCAAGCTAATGCCGTTATAGGTAGTGATGGTTTTGGATTTGTACCTAACTCTGAAAACAACTATATGAAGGTGCCACACATCGGTACGGTAATCATAGAAGATCATGTAGAAATAGGAGCTGGAACATGTATAGATAGAGCCACCATGGGTGTGACAAGGATTAAGAAAGGTGTTAAACTAGATAACCTTATTCAAATAGCTCATAATGTAGAAATAGGTGAGAATACAGTTATAGCTGCGCAAACTGGTATAGCAGGATCTACTACAGTAGGCAAAAACTGTATGATAGGAGGTCAGGTAGGAATAGTAGGTCATATAGAAATAGCTGATGAAGTGAAAATAGCTGCGCAAAGTGGTATAGGTGCTTCTATCAAAGAAAAAGGTGCAATCTACCAAGGTTCTCCTGCCTTCGGAATTAGAGATTACAAAATGTCCTACGTAGGCTTTAGAAAGTTACCTGAATTATTGAAGCAAGTGCACCAACTCGAAAAAGAAATTAAAGAATTAAAACATAGGCTTAGTGATTAAACAACGAACTTTAAAAGAACCTATCCTACTTGAGGGAATAGGTCTTCATACCGGAGAACAAGCCAAAATAGAAATACTTCCTGCTCCGGAAAACCACTGGTATAAATTTCAGCGTATGGATTTAGAGGGAGAACCTCTAATACCAGCACACGCCAATAATGTGAGCACCACCAAAAGAAGCACAAGTCTAATTAAGGGCGAAGCAGAGGTGCACACTGTAGAGCATTTGTTAGCGGCTTTATACGGCAGTGAAGTAGATAACGCTCTTATCAAAATACATGGTAGTG
Source organism: uncultured Comamonadaceae bacterium (assembly GCA_964616995.1). GTDB lineage: Bacteria > Bacteroidota > Bacteroidia > Flavobacteriales_D > Sanyastnellaceae > ASP10-05a. The sequence goes on along the minus strand of CAZTVP010000584.1, from coordinate 442 downwards.
AGGTTCCTATTTTAGACGGAAGTTCTAAATACTTTATGCAAGCCATAGAAAAAGCGGGGATTGTTGAACAAGATGCAGAAAGGAACTTCATCGAAATAGAGGAGACATTGCCTTTCGAGATGTTAGACATAGAAGCTGAATTTTTAGCTGTTCCTACGAAAGGACAAGAGTACAGAATTACAGTTATGGTGGACTACAGATCTAAAGTGCTGGGCACCCAGCATGCAAGTATGTATGAGCTTAAAGATTTTAAAGATGAAATTAGTCCTTGTAGAACCTTTGTCTTTCTTAAAGAAATTAAAGAATTAGCTAAGGCTGGTCTAATAAAAGGAGGAGATTTAGATAATGCCCTAGTACTGGTAGAACGTGAATATTCCGATGAGGAGATCAAAGAGATTTTAGAACTAGTAGGAAAACCAGATTTAGAAGTTTCTGTAGAAGT
>CAZTVP010000583.1:1083-1897 GCA_964616995.1 uncultured Comamonadaceae bacterium | reverse complement strand
TAATTTTCCAGTAAGTCTTTCACTAGTCTAAGGGCTGAACCTTTTCCGTCAGATTCTGATAGCACTCCCATAGCAGTAGGATGAATGAAAAGATGTGAAGGATGTATTTCGTGAAGAAGGTTTTGTCTTCTGAGCATTTTAGGAACATTCCAGATTCCAATGGCAAACAAAAGCGTAAATAGCTTGAGTATTCTTAATCGTATCGAATCTGATTTTTCATTTAGTCGTTCGGTTAAGATACAAGCTGATTTGTCCTTGGATAGGTAAACAGTTCCAAGGGTTAGACTCCTTTCAAATAAATAGTTGAACACCATCTTAGCTCTGAAGCTTCTATAAGCACTACCTGGTGGAATGAAATAATTCAGCGAGTTCCCTTCTTCTACTTTTTCAAAGGCAGAAAGAAGAATTTGGACAACTCGCTTTTTATCTTTTTTGGAGGCAGTAAGCAGGGCTAAAAGTTTTAGCGAATATCCTACTTTTTAAGTAAATCTGTTAGAGCACTTTGAACAGTTTCAAACGAGAATTTAAAATCAGTACCACTAATTTTATCTGATGATACTCTAGTTCCATCCAGCACTATCGTGGACATTTTACCTAACACTATTTTCAAAATAAAGCTCGGTACACCTATCGGCCAGAATGGTCTTTTCATGATTTTAGCCATCTGCTTGGTGAAAGCCTTATTGGTAATGTGTTCTGGTGCTACTGCGTTGAATGTGCCTTTCAGTTCTGTGTTTTGCACCGCGGAGAGGTACATTTCACATAAATCGTCTATGTGAAACCATGGCATGAATTGTTCTCCAGTGCCTAACGG
>CAZTVP010000583.1:0-1073 GCA_964616995.1 uncultured Comamonadaceae bacterium | reverse complement strand
ACGGAGAGCCAATAAACATGCTTACGGGTTTTCTTATTTTTTCTAGGGCGCCACCATTTTCTGATAGAACTACACCGGTTCTGAGTGCTACGGTTCTTATGCCTATGGAGCTGAACTGATAGATGGCGGTTTCCCATTGGTCACATACTTCTGATAGGAAGTCGTTTCCTTTAGGGTCGGTTTCTACATGAATAGCAGGTGGATTGTCTGTCCCGTAATAACCTGTGGCGCTAGCGCTGATAAATGATTTTAAAGGAATCTGATATTTTTTCACATGGTCGAGTAGGAGGTGTGTGCTTTCTACTCTGCTGTTCAGTATTTCTTTTTTTCTGCTTTTAGTCCATCTTCCATCTGAGACATTGGCTCCAGCTAAGTGGATAATGTAGTCTATGTTTTCGAGCGCTTTCTGCTCTATGAATTTTTCCTTTAAATCCCATTTAAAAGCAGGGAACTCTGCATCAGGATTAGACTTTCTGCTTAGGTGAGATACATTAAATCCTTTTGACTTTAATAATCTAGATAGCTGTAAACCAACTAATCCTGTTCCTCCTGTTATTAGAATATTGCTCATGTAACACAAAGCTAGTCAATCGAGATAGGGTGGTTATAACGGTTTGTTGTTAATCACTTTATGGCAAGAAAAAACCCCTGACTAAAAGCCAAGGGTTTCAAAAAAAGTAATTGAATTAAATATGTTATACAGTCTTTACGTTTACTGCATTTAGTCCTTTTCTACCTTCTTTAAGGTCAAATTCAACTTGGTCTCCCTCATTGATTTCACCTGTTAAACCAGAAACGTGAACGAAGTGTTCTTCTTGAGTTTCTGCATCTACAATAAATCCAAATCCTTTGGACTCATTGAAGAATTTTACTGTACCTGTTTTCATTAAATTGTAATTATGGGACAAATGTACTCTTATTTATGATCTTTCATCTATGTTTTACAATTATTTACCTATAAATAACATACAACTAGACTAGTATCCATTTAAATAGAGTGCTTTAAGACCATCTATTCCGTGCTGCCGCTCATACTCAGAGGGGGAAAGAGATAAGTGGGGCTGTATGCTCTC
>CAZTVP010000582.1:0-1914 GCA_964616995.1 uncultured Comamonadaceae bacterium | reverse complement strand
TGCACTTGGTCTAAAAGTTCGCCATTCATGATGCTGTCTGCGGTGCAAATACTCTTCATAGTCCAAAGAGCACTTCTTAAACCTCCACCACTCACTGAAAGAATGACCAGTTTAGGTTTAGCATCTTTATTATCTGTCAACGAGACTTTTTCCTTCCACTTTTCTAGCACTTTTTCCTGGACAGAACGGCTTCTTCTACAGTCTTCTTCTGAAACATTTTGAAGTAATGCTTCATTCTTGTATTCAGGATTTTGAGAATTATATTCTAAGCCATAAGCTCTAGTTTCTAAATTGAATGACTCCGTAAGTGTAGGACTAAAATTAATAGCCAAAATCACAAACAAAATGACAGGAAAAGTCCACCCTTTTACCCAACTGTACATAGCGCTGAACAGCATAACAAGCACTGTAAAAAACAGTACTGCTGAAGCCGCAGCAGGTATTTCGAATATTGGATACTCTCTGAATAAACCTATGACTATGAACGAAATAATAATAAGAAGCTCAAATAATGAAGCATTAATATGATGCTGTGTGAGCACCTTTTCCAGCACTTCTCTAGGATAGTGTTTACCACTTCTGGTAATCATAATCTTAAGAAGGCTAAACATGTAAGTGTCTACCCTCCAATCCTCAGTGCTTTTTTCTAGTTTTTCCCAGGAACTCGACTTTTGCAACGCTGAACTGGCAAAGCTTTCCTCTACTTCTGCATTCTCAGAATTATCTTCATTTTTATCTGTATAGTGCCTGATATTCTTATTGGTGAAAAAGAAATAAAGCGCGCTAAAACCTATCATAAGAAACACGCCTAATGTGAAGCTGACCATGTTCAAAACGGCTGTGCTCTTCTCTACTAATTCACTTTCTACTTGGTAAGAAAAACTAGAAAAATAATAGGTGATGATGAAAGATGCAGGCAGAATAAAATTATTCAGCGAAAACTTGTACAGCGGTCGGTCTATTGTAGCTATAAATGGAAATCTATGGCTATGAATGATATAGGTATAGAGATTATAGCTTACTATGAAACCACCTATGGAAAAGCCTAAAATCCCATACGCCACAGCGTCATTCAAACCTCTATATTCTGGATAAAGAAATAGGTTAGAGATGCCATACTTGGAACCGATAACATCTAAAGTCAGCGCAAACAGCATTATCCAAAAGCTCAGCAAAAGATAATTTCTCTTCAGTTGTAGAAGTAATAACTGAATAGGAAAAAAGTAGATCACTCGCTGTAATCTGGTCTTAGCTGTTATGTTCGCTTTGGGTGTCACTATTTATAATACGGTAAATATGATAAAAAGGTGTGTTGTTAAACCGCTGTGAAACAAAATTTGAGAAGTTAGGCTTCAGTACTTTTAAATTGTATTACGGTTATGAAATTCCTCAGCTCGCTTTTTGTTTTCCTCATGTTAGTGGTTCAAGGAACTGCACAAGGTCTTATAGATGGATTTATAGATGCACCTAAAACTAAGACCTTGGCCATTTCTAGAAACTATGAAACCGCACAGAATTATCTACTATGGAATGGTGATTTAGACTTTGGTATCCAAGCATTTACACTTTCTACTTTTTTCAAGCACCAAGTGGGAAAGCGACTTGGCTATGTAGTTAATCTTCCAGTCATAAATGGCGAGCCTCAGGATGCTACTTTACTACTCGAAACAGGACGAAACCTAAACATCCAAAGTCAAAACTGGAAGATTTCTGGAGCAGCCGGACTAGGATATATGTTTCCTATGAGTAGATACGACCCTGAATTGGCCAAAGCCATAGGACAGCGTGCTAAGTCGGTAATAGCTCGTGGTGTAGCTCAGTTTACGTATAAAAATTCGTTTTTCATTAGTCCTAGGTTCGGTTATAATCTTACCTCAGAGCCCACACCAGACCAATCTTTAGTCTCGTTGAAAC
>CAZTVP010000581.1:0-1915 GCA_964616995.1 uncultured Comamonadaceae bacterium | reverse complement strand
CTTATTATAACCGGAAGTAAAGAGGTAGCTTTTGGCTTTTTTAAAATCTACGTCTTTGTACTTCTGCCATAACTTTAGGTATGCTTCCTGTACTAAGTCCTTGGCTGCATCAGCATCTCTAGTCTGCTTTAACATGAACCTGTACAAGTTATCTGCATACTCTTCTACACACGAGTTGTATTCAGAAATTGTCATGTTTTCGGTTTGGTATTAGCTGGACGGCTACCACCTAATAAAAGTTACACAGCTCTGAAAATAATTCTATTCTCCCGAAAAAAGGTCACCTTTTTGGTTTAGCTCTTCATAGACTTGGTCTATTTCTAGCGGCTCTTTTTCTATGGCTGAGGTGGCGAGCTGGTCTGCTTTCTCGTTCATTTCGTTTCCAGCATGGCCTTTTACCCATTCGAACTTTACCTTGTGCTTAGGATAAACTTTTAGGAACCTTAGCCAGAGGTCAGCATTCTTTTTCCCTTTGAAATTTTTCTTGACCCAACTCTGAAGCCATTTCTGTTCTACGGCTTGAACTACGTATTTAGAGTCGCTGTAAATGATGACTTCACATCCTTCTCTAGTCAGTAGTTCTAAGGAGCGAATAACAGCTAGGAGCTCCATACGGTTATTGGTAGTAAGCCTAAAACCTTTGGACTCAGTTTTCATGTGCTTACCATACTGCATGACTAGTCCGTAACCCCCTTTTCCGGGATTTCCGCTACAAGCTCCGTCCGTATGTATAATCACTTTGCTCATTTATTTTTCAAATATACCAGGTGCGTGCGTACCGAATAATTTTACGGCTATGGCCAGTAGAATAATTCCAAAGAATTTCTGCAATACGGCTATTCCCACTTCACCTAACAAGCGCTCGATTCTGCCTGTAAGCTTCAGGACTATGAACACTAGAATGATGTTCAGTAAAATGGCAGCCGAAATATTAACAGACTCATATTCAGCTCTTAGTGATAATATGGTGGTCATAGAACCTGCTCCAGCTATGATGGGAAAAGCCAGCGGAACTATCGAAGCAGTTTTGTGAATTTGGTCATCTGCCTTAAAAATCTTTATGCCTAGAATCATTTCTAACGCCAGAAACAACAGTACGAATGAACCTGCTACCGCAAAGGATGCCGTACTAGCTCCTATGAAGGTAATGAGGCGTTCTCCCACAAAAAGAAATACTATCATAATAACCAGCGAAACCAAAGAAGCCCGAAGAGGACTGATGGTTCCAGCTTGTTTCTTGATTTCTAATATGATAGGAATAGAACCTATGATATCTATCACCGCAAATAGTACCATAAAACAGGCGGCTATTTGTCCTAAATCAAAATTCATTATTTACTAGTTTTTCTATTATTCTGGGGTAATGCGTATGCTCTAATTTCTGTATCCGCTGCGCAATGGTTTCTGTACTCTCCGCATCACCTATTTGTACGGAGGCTTGAAACAGTTTTCTACCCTTGTCAAATTCTTCATTTACCAAGTGAATGGTAATGCCTGAGACTGTTTCGTTGGCCGCTAAAACTGCCTTGTGCACATTCATACCATACATTCCCTTTCCGCCATAGTTGGGAAGGAGAGAAGGGTGAATATTTACCATTCTGTCTTTATACTGCTGAATTAAATCTACAGGAATCAGCTTTAAATATCCGGCCAGCACTACGTAATCTACCTGTAGATTTTCAAGTTCTGAACTAAGCTGAGTGTTAGAAGTGAAGTGAATGGCGGGAATCCTTTTTTCTTCGAATTTCTGAAGGACAGGCGCTTCTTTTTTATTAGAAAGCACAGCCGCTACTTGAGCAGTATTTTTCTCTAAAAAATATGCTAGAATTTGCACCGCATTAGAACCGTTACCACTGGCTAGGATAGCTATTTTTTTCACTTCCTCTCTGCTTTTAGCAATGCAAAGCTAGGAAAG
>CAZTVP010000580.1:0-1923 GCA_964616995.1 uncultured Comamonadaceae bacterium | reverse complement strand
TGGTTTTATTTCATCCAACTTTTTGGGTGAACAAATGTACATCTTAGGTCTTAATGGATGGCTTTTGCCTCTTCGTTTTTAACCTTTTCTACTATTCTATCAAGTTCTTTTAGCTGCGCAATGATGGGTTGTGTGTTGCCTTCATCATAGTGATGGAGAAATTATGAATCATTACTGTTCTTTCTGTTTGTGGTGAGAGTTGATCATCCTTCCCTGAAGCTTCGGCTGACAGGTAGGTTGATAAGGAAATGTACTCAAACATGCTCATACACTTTTAAATTAGAATCATTGATTTCTAATCTCAGTAGCTGAGCGAAGCGCAGCGAAGTCAAACGCTTTCGCCTTAGCTTGTGCCACCGCTAAAGCTTTGGCGACACGTGTTCAGCGATGGAGTTATGCGCACATATCCCATTTCTATATTCGTACCTTGTTCTTCTAAAATTGTACCTCGTCCTTCGTAATTCAGATTATCTTTGCACCGCGTAAAAAAACAGTGAAAACTCATACTCATGGCTATCCAATTATCTGAACAAGAAACCCAAAGAAGAGAAGCACTCACGGCACTAAGAGCCAGAGGAATAGAACCTTTTCCAGCAGCTTTATTTCCAGTAGATACCTTATCTACAGAGCTCAAGGAGAACTTCACCGAGGGTAAACAGGTAGTGCTGGCAGGAAGATTAATGAGCAGGAGAATTATGGGGAAGGCCTCCTTCGCTGAGTTACAAGACTCCGCTGGGAGAATCCAGATTTATATCAATAGAGATGAAATCTGCCCAGGAGAAGACAAGTCACTGTATAATGATGTGTTCAAGAAGCTCTTAGACTTCGGGGATTTCATAGGTGTAAAAGGAGAAACTTTTAAAACCCAAGTAGGGGAACCTTCGGTTAAAATAACTGAGCTAACAGTATTGTCTAAATCTGTAAAGCCGCTACCTGTAGTAAAGACTGATGATGACGGAAAAGTTTATGACGCCTTCTCTGACCCTGAGCTCAGGTACAGAATGAGGTATGTAGATTTAGTGGTGAATCCACAGGTGAAGGAGACGTTTATCAAGCGTTCTAAAATCATGACTTCTATGCGTAATTTCCTTACTGGAAAAGGATATTTAGAAGTAGAAACGCCTATTCTACAGCCTATTCCAGGTGGAGCAGCGGCTAGACCATTTATTACACACCATAATGCATTAGACACTCCACTTTACCTGAGAATAGCCAATGAGCTTTACTTAAAAAGACTCATAGTAGGTGGTTTTGACGGTGTATTTGAATTTGCTAAGGCATTCAGAAATGAAGGAATGGATAAAACCCATAATCCTGAATTCACCATGATGGAGATGTACGTTACCTACAAGGATTACAAGTGGATGATGGAAACTACCGAGCAGATGCTAGAGAAAATCTGCTTGGATGTGCTAGGAACTACTAAGGTGAAAATAGGTGAAAATGAAGTGGATTTTAAAGCTCCATTTAATCGGGTGACTATGATAGACGCTATCAAAGACCACACAGGAATAGATATCAATGGTATGGACGAAGCGCAGCTCAGAGAGGTGTGCGGAAAGTTAGATGTGGAGATAGATGATTCTATGGGTAAGGGAAAGCTGATAGATGAAATCTTCGGGGAGAAGTGTGAGGGGAATTACATTCAGCCCACATTCATAACGGATTATCCTAAGGAGATGTCTCCGCTGTGCAAAACACACAGAGACAACCCTGAACTCACTGAGCGTTTCGAGTTGATGGTAAACGGAAAAGAATTAGCCAATGCATACTCAGAGCTAAATGACCCGATAGACCAGCGTGAACGTTTTGAAGAACAAGTAAAACTGGCTAACCGAGGAGATGATGAAGCCATGTACATAGACCAGGATTTCTTAAGAGCTTTAGAATACGGAATGCCTCCTACTTCAGGAATGGGAATAG
>CAZTVP010000579.1:0-1927 GCA_964616995.1 uncultured Comamonadaceae bacterium | reverse complement strand
CAAGTAAAATGACTGATTTACTGCAAAAGTTAGGAGCTATAGCTGACCGCTATAATGAGGTAGGAAAACAGATTGTAGATCCGTCTATCATAGCTGATCAGAAGAAGTACACGTCTCTTATGAAGGAGTACAAAGAGCTAGAAGATGGAGTGAAAGTGTACAAGGAATATAAAAACGTCATAGAGAATATACAATCTAGCAAAGAAATGCTAGACCTAGAGACTGACCCAGAAATGAGGGAAATGGCCAAAGAAGAGCTGGACAGTCTATTACCTCAGAAAGAAAAGTTAGATGAGGAGGTGAAACTGCTTCTAATACCTAAAGACCCAGAAGACTCTAAGGATGTAATCATAGAAATAAGAGCAGGAGCCGGAGGAGATGAAGCAAGTATTTTTGCTGGTGACTTATTCAGAATGTACAGTAAATACATTGAAGACCAAGGCTGGTCTATGGAGATAGCTACAGTAAATGAAGGAACAGCTGGTGGATTTAAAGAAATCAGTTTTTCGGTTTCAGGAACTACTGTTTATGGAATCATGAAATTTGAATCAGGGGTTCATCGTGTTCAACGAGTTCCACAAACGGAATCACAAGGAAGAGTCCATACATCAGCGGCTTCCGTAGCAGTTCTTCCTGAAGCAGATGAGGTAGATGTACAATTGAATATGGCAGATGTGAGAAAAGATACTTACCGTGCATCAGGAGCGGGTGGACAGCACGTAAATAAGACTGAATCTGCGGTTAGATTGACTCACATTCCTACCAATACAGTGGTAGAATGCCAAGATGGAAGGTCACAGCATAAAAATTATGAAAAAGCCCTGAGCGTTTTGAGAACTAAGCTTTACGAGCAGGAGTTTGTGAAGATAGAAAAAGAAAGAGCGGCCAATAGAAAATCTCAAGTAAGCACAGGAGACCGTTCAGCTAAGATTAGAACGTATAATTATCCTCAAGGAAGAGTCACAGACCACAGAATTAATCTCACGCTATACAGTCTTCAGAATATTATTAATGGTGATATCCAAGAAATCATAGACGCCTTAAAAATGGCGGAGAATACAGAGAAACTTCTGGCTAATTCAGACGCTACAAAACTCTAACATGAATAGAGACGAACTCTTCCTCCAAATACAGAAAAAAAAGTCTTTTTTATGCGTAGGCTTAGATAGCGATTTAGAAAAAATCCCAGAGCATCTGTTAGTTGAAGAAGACCCAATTTTCGAGTTTAATAAGCAGATTATAGATGCTACACACCACTTAGCAGTAGCTTATAAACCTAACATAGCTTTCTATGAATGCTTGGGAGAGAAAGGATGGGAAACACTGAGAAAAACTATTAATTACATTCCTAAGGAGTGCTTTACCATAGCTGATGCCAAGCGAGGAGACATAGGAAATACAAGCAAGTATTACGCTAAAACCTTTTTTGAGGAATATGATTTTGACTCTATAACAGTAGCTCCATATATGGGTTCGGATTCTGTTCAACCTTTTTTAGAGTTCAAGGACAAATGGACAATTCTACTTGCGCTCACATCTAATAAAGGAGCATTTGATTTTCAGTTCATTTCTGATGGTAAAAAGCAGCTCTTCGAAACAGTAATAAAGAAAAGTGCCTCGTGGGGAACAGCCGAAAATCTCATGTACGTGGTGGGAGCTACTAAAGCCAGTAGTTTAGGAGACATCAGAAAAATTATTCCAGACCACTTTTTACTGGTTCCAGGAGTAGGTGCACAAGGTGGAAGCCTAGAAGAAGTGGCTAAGTATGGGATGAATAGCCATTGTGGTTTATTGGTAAATTCCTCCAGAGGAATTATCTATAGTTCTAAAGAAAAAGATTTTGCAGATGCTGCGGCAGAAAGTGCCGGTGCGTTGCAAATTCAAATGGCAGAGGCTTTGGAGAAGTACTTGGATTAATTGTACTTTT
>CAZTVP010000578.1:0-1934 GCA_964616995.1 uncultured Comamonadaceae bacterium | reverse complement strand
GTCAAATGATTCCTGAAACTAGATTCATGGCTGGACTGTTTAAGCTCTAATTCGGTTTTCTCATTATTAAGTTTATCTAAGTTGGAATTGATATCATTTATCTCCTTGTAAATAGCTACGGCTGTGTTTTCAGCTCTGGTTATTTCGTCTTCCTTATTTTGAGAAATGGTATTGTACATTAGGAGGTTTACGAGTTCAGCATCTTCTTGAGGTTCAGCTGTACTAATACCTAGTGTCAAAATAGTAGCACGTTTATTCAGCGTTTTTATTCTAACCCGCTGGTCATACTTAATCATTTCCCGCTGAAGGTCTCTGGTTTCAAGCACTACTTTCTTGTCTATTGTACAATCCGACACTAGTCTAAGCGGCATTCCAGCCAGCTGAAACTTCTCTCCTACCTTACAAACTGTGGAGTCTGATTTCAGGTGTTTAGTAGAAACATGATGTGCGTTTTTTAGAGATAGAAACTGTGTATGAGAGGAGTTTACTTTGACTTTTAAAGAGTCGCTGCCTTGGATAGGACTTACTATAAACTTGGCAGATGAAGGATAAACATTATCCAGAAATTCCAATACTACTTCAGCTGAGTCTCCAGCCTTATTCCTCTCTAAGTGCTTGTTCATCTGTAAGAGACATTTATACAGCATCTCATTAGACTTTAAAACACCTATGTGGTTTTCTATGTTATTCTTCTTAGCAAAATACCGAAGTAAGGCTATCCTCAGCTCAGCTCCGTACATATCAGAATCTACATCTCTAGTTACGAAGTAGGAAGCCGTAACATCATACCGTTCTGGCGTTAGTTTATACACCACTGTAAATGCTAAAACAGCTATGACAACAGATACTATAAACATGTACCACTTCCTCCTGAGAGAAAGCAGCCACCTGAAAAAATCGAATCCAGGTTTTACATACTGATAATCTGTTCTAAGCAGCATCTGTCAGATAGCCTGAGTCTTAAAGTCGGTGCGGTAATTAAAGAATGAATCGTAGTACATATCTACCGTTTGTTCTACCACACTCTGAAGACTGTACTGAAAGTTAGATTGAATACATCTATTCCTCATTCCTTCATAATCTGCTGAAGAGAGGCTTAATGCTCCACTAAGCACTTGAGCCAGACTTTCGCCTGTGTGTTCCTCATAGATAAATCCGTTTAACCCATGCGTCACCTGTTCTTCAGCTCCTCCGTATTCATTCACTATAGCTGGTGTTCCGCAGTAAATACTTTCTGTTACCACTAAGCCGAATGCGTCTCCCTTAGAAGGAAATACTAAAAACTTAGACTTATGGTAATATGCTCTTAATTCTGATTGTGAAACACTATTGATGACCGTTAAGTCACAGAATCCTGCCATTTCACCTACTACCTCCTGTTCTGGCCCATGCCCTATGACACATACTTTGAGTTCAGGTTTATTTAAGCGGTGCAATGCATCTCTAAATACATCCAACCCTTTTATCGGAACAAAAGACCCTACAACTAGCAAGTCAAATTCTTTGTTCACCTCTTCAGGGAAAAAGACACTTTGGTCCACTCCTGCGCACAAGGTTCTGTGCGGTTTAACCTCAAGTTTTTCCCAAATTGGTTCACTTAGAGACTGACCTACAGAAATAATTCCATTGAACTTTTGAATTAAATATCTGAATACTGAATTCTTCACACCTGAAGAAGGCATGTCTTTATTTATATCGCTCCCATGGAACGTGATGAAAGTCTTAGCCTGTGGATGAAGAAACTTGTAGAGAATAGCTACAGCAGCTAAATACCCGAAATAGTGTACATGTACTACATCATACTTTCTTACCAAATGAGGAATAAATCGAATATATGCCCACAAGTATTTTAGTAAGCTGAGCACTTTCGAAGTAGGACTGTATTTCATGTAAAACAGACTGACTTCATTCTCGCTTTCATTTAGTTCTGTCAT
>CAZTVP010000577.1:0-1940 GCA_964616995.1 uncultured Comamonadaceae bacterium | reverse complement strand
AGTGCTGTAATTAAATTTCTTCTCCTGTACTGAAAGATGGAATAAGCTATAAACCCTGTAAACAATACAGCAGCCGTAATGAACCACCAAGTTCTCCAGAAAGGAGGACGAACGCTAAAGCTATAACTCATAGTTTCTCCCCAGTCTTGACCTATTCGCTTGGCTCTAACTTTAAAATTGAAATCAGTAAAAGGAAGGTTGGTGTAAGTAGCCGCACCAGTGAATGTTTCTGGCTGCCAGTCAGCGTCAAAACCTTCTAGCATGTACTGATAAATCAGATTTTTAGAATCTTCTACGGAGTTCGAATGAAATCTGAAAGAAAAGTTATTGTCCATATAACCTACTGTAGGTTCCACTGGTACGGGCGTTCCAGGAATGAAACTTACGTTTCTTTCTGCCCAGTCGGTTTCTTCAAGATTCAGTCGAACTTCATTCATACTGACTTCAAGTGGAGCTAGCTGCTTAGCTTTGTTAAGTTCAGAGAAATTCAGGCATTGAAGTGCTGCATTCGTTCCGAACCAAAGGTTCTGACCATCATTGTAAACTGCATTCAAATTGGTCTCCAGACTAACAAGGCCATCCTGTTTTGTAAACGACTCCACATTGAGCTCTTTATCAATTTTAAACAATCCATAATTAGTTCCTGCCCAAATATTCCCTTCTTCATCTGACTCTATAAAGTTGATAGTCCTTGAAGAGAAGCTACTTGAAAGCTTTACTTCTTGCATATCTTCTTCAGACATCTTGAAAAGCCCATGTTTCGTTCCTATCCAAAGGCAGTTGTTTTGCACCGCTAAGGAATATACTGTCTTATCCTCATCTTTTATGGGTAGGAAAATATGTTCAAACGAATTGTCATCGAATCTCCACAACCCCTGCCTAGAGCCTATATACAGGGCACCATCATATAGGATTAAGCTCCTCACTCTATCTCCTGTGAACTCCTCTATTTCTACGGCTTCGTTTCCTGTAATTTTATTCAGACCTCTACTACTTCCAGCCCAAATACAGCCTTCCTTTTCGTCAAAGAATACAGAAGTTATCTTATTGTAATCCAGCCCATCAGAAGTGTTGTACTGCTGTACTACTTCACTCTTGTTTACTACATCTATTCCTCCCGAAGTCCCGAACCACGTATTTCCCTTATCATCTACTGTACTTGACCACACTCGATTATTAGTGATTTGGTCACCACTTAAGTACTGCCATCCCTCAGGGTTTAAGGTAGAAATTCCTTCATCAAAAGTTCCAAGTGACAATTCCTTTCCACTAGAATTAATGGTCATAACCGCATTACTCGAAAGCCCATCTTCTGCTGTAAAGTAGGTGAAAGCATAGCCAGTTAGCTTGTAAATGCCTCCGCCATTAGTTCCTATCCAGTAGCGGCCTTCCCAGTCTTGGGTAATGCATCTCACATCTGTGAATTCTAGACCGGATGCTTCAGTAAAGGAGAACACTTCCCTTTGTTTGAGGTGAGAAAATCCATTTTTAGAACAAACGAAAATATCATTGTCCTTATCCAAGTAGATTTTACCCAACACATTACTGACTAAACCCTCACTTACAGATAAATTTTCAAATTGTTCGGAATTGAGCTCTACCAGTCCAGCCGTGGAAGTGGTGATGAATACCCCTCCAGATTTATCTACTACCAAGTCCATAAAAGAAGTGGATTTTATATCTAACTCTTTAGAAAGTTCTTCTTGAGTTAGAATGACATTAAAACCACTGGCAGACCAGCTGAACAGCGCATTTTTAGTCAAAAACAAAAATCCTTCCTTATAAGCATTCACCGACTTTAGATTTTCTTCTTCACCATTGAAAAAGGTGCTGTGATAAGAAATAACCTCATTCCTGTATGACGCCAAGCCCTTTTCTGTACAGATAAGGACGCTATCTCCAGAATTCACAAACTTGTTTATGCTCGTGTTTTTCCAATC
>CAZTVP010000576.1:0-1944 GCA_964616995.1 uncultured Comamonadaceae bacterium | reverse complement strand
GCCCTCCTACTTTAACAGTTCCTTTCTATCCTATTATGGTCATACTACTCTCAAAATTTTTCTCATTTATAGCAGTAGAAAAATTGAATGAACCTATTCCCCCGTTTACAAATTCAAAATTGAAAAAGCCTGAGTCCTCGAACTGAGTATTATGAGCGTGTTTATAGTCCTTTAAGATACCTTTTATATTCTGAATATCTCCGAATAGCCAGTACATTAAATCTACAAAATGACTAAACTGAGTAAAGAGTGTACCTCCATCTAAGTCTAGAGTACCTTTCCAGTGATTTTTCTTATAGTACCTATCGTCCCTATTCCAGTAACAGTTAGTCTGTACCATATAAATTTCCCCTAGTTTATTCTCGTCTATTATGTTTTTTAGCCATTCACTTGGAGGTGAATATCTATTCTGCATAACACAAAAAACCTGTTTAGATCTATTAAGTGCTTTGAACATTACTTCTTCACACTCCTTCTTAGTCAGCCCCATAGGTTTTTCAATAACTACATTCATTCCAGCGTCTAGGGCTTTCATGGCATGTGGTGCGTGAAGACCGTTAGGTGTACAAACACATACTACATCCGTATCAGGAGATGCGTTAAGCATTTCTTCTATCGAATGAAAAAAAGGTACTTCGAAAGTATTCTCACAATCTTCCTTAGACCTAATATCACACATAGCTGTAAGCTGTGCGTTAGGGTTCCGCATTATCATTTCGGCATGTCTTTTACCGATATGACCTGAACCCACTACCGCGAATTTCACCATCACATTAGAAATTTAATTCAAAGGTACTAAAGTAAGCCTGCGGTGCAATGGTTATAAAACCACTAAACACCCTGCTTCCTTAAAATACTACCTACACGCTGCGCAAAAAAAGCTAGGTAAGCAAAACAGAAGACACAAACAATATATGAGGTATGAATACCGATGACATCTGCTAGCTTCCCTTGAATAGGAGGAATGATAGCACCACCTAATATCATCATTACTAAAAATGCAGAACCTTGAGAAGTATATTTTCCTAAACCCTCTATGCTCAGCGCAAATATAGATGGCCACATAATAGAACAGAATAATCCTCCACTTAGAAATGCAAAAGTGGCTATTGTTCCTGAAGTTAGAAGTCCGATTATCATGGCTGTCACTCCTAATAAACCAAATACCTTTAAAGTTGGGGCTGGCTTATCCTTCCCAATGAAGAATCCGATGATTTGAAATATGATACATACTACAAACCATATTAAATGAGAAACATTAAATCCAGCAATAGATGTCACGGCAAGAACTACTCCAAAGGCTATGAATGGAACTACTACATAAAGAATCTTCTTGAGGCTATCAGAAGGATTAAAAACTGTGATAGCACCGGTCCACCTTCCTACCATTAAACCACCCCAGTAAACGGCTATATATGGAGCTATTTCAGACTCACTCAAACTTCCAAAAGCGTCAGATTTTAATAAATCTCCTAGGTTACTTCCTATTGCTACCTCTACTCCTACGTAGGTGAAAATAGCGAGCATCCCCAGTACTAGTTGAGGATATTGCATAGCACCCCATCCGTTTGGATTCTTAGAAGCCATAATGTTAGAGCCTAAAAGCCCACCTACAATAACAAACAGGCCCAATCCTGATAAAATCAGAATCATCTTATCCGCAGATTCACTAAGCTCTTGACCGCTTTCAAGCTGTGTGTATGGTCTAAAAACAAAGAAGAACACTACCCCTAAAAGCACCGTAATGGTAATGAGGGCCTTCATAGCCTTATCAGCACCTAAAAATTCCGTATCTGATTTAGCAGCGGGAAGCGACTTAGAAAAATGAAACAGAGCTGCAGAAACTAAAAATAAAACTCCCACTCCTATGTAAAGCATTTGCACTGATGAAAGCGTAATAGTCTTGTCTAGGATAGCTTGGTCTAAGTCTATAGGTTCAGCAGT